>JAUYLB010000035.1 GCA_030699785.1 bacterium | reverse complement strand
AAGAACTTGAACGCAAACAGCAAGAGCTAAAAGAAGAGATAGGGGAGGGGACCACTCAACTATCCAGAGGAGTTTGGAGAAGATTTTGGGATTTCTTCTGGAGTAAACTGCGCCAAGGAACAATCACTGATAACTAATCACTTTTCCCTAGGAAATATTAAGCGACATTTCTTTACATCCTAGAGATTATCGTATAGTGTGGTTCCATAACCCTAAAAAGGAGGAAATGCTGTGGGGAAGCTTATCGTTCCTTCAAAAATCATAGTTGAGTGTTGGGATCCTACCAATGAGAGTAACGTGATCCTCTTGTTCAAAAAAGAGGAGCTTCCGAAAGGAGCGTGGAATTCTGCAAAATTCATTGCCAAGATTATTCTAGGGGAGATGGGTGACTTCCGTGCACAGGAATGTATAATTATTCATCTTGTACGACGAGAGTTCGGAAGAAAAAAGGCTCATCCCGTAATTCTTGACCCTACAGCCTTGCGTCCATTCCTTGGACTGTGGTACGCGATAAGAAGACTCTTGGATGAGACCCATCCCGGCAAGCTCAATGGCTGACGACTAACAATCGTCAGCCACATTTTTTCTATTTCACAAACGCCTCCAAACATGAGGTGGCAGGATATGGGCATTATGCATTTTCCCATTGTTCTGTTACTATGCTCATAGATCGACTTAAAACTTCCCAGGGAGGGATGAAAGGTGCTTAGCTCATTTTATGCCAAGCAATTATATGTGCCCGAAATCGCTCGCAGAGAATGCATTGAGATAACATATAACACTCAGTGCGAGCAACTTTTGGCAATGAAGTGTCATCTCCGTTGTATGATAGTGCAGATTGGGCATTACCTTACAACAATTGATGCAGTATGGCCTCTTGTGAAAGATCTTGAGGTAAAAGATGGGTACCACCCGTTTCTTATCATTGACCCACGCCCAAGGCTTAGGGTTCAATTCAAAGGCCTTCAAAATATCATGCCTCGAAAGGTTCACGGACTCTCCTTGAGCAATCGTCCTTTTGTGGGATCGGCAATGGATAGAACCAGGCCATATGTCCTGGTTGATGTTGACGCAGGGCTTTCGCTCTGCAACCTTGATCCCATAGAAGCCAGAGCAACCATCTTGCGACAAGGAAGGATTCCGCTCTCCATCACAGAGGCGATCTTCCTTGTTGCTAATGAATTCAGCAGAACATGGAAAGCAGTTGGATGCCTTGCGTCTCGAGAGGCGCTTGCATTCATAGTCTTTCCAGACAGCGGACAGGGGACTGTTTACCCCTCTTGCGCGTATTTTCTACAGTAGCTTTCTACACTTTCTACAATAGAAAAAGTGATGTTCGTTAAGTACATTCAGCAAGCGGACCCACCAAAGTCCGCTTGTTTTTTATTTCCATAAATTTCTCTTCTGCCTTGACAACACCCCGGGGGAGTGAGGTATAGTGAATATACTAAATGTCGTACAATGTAGCTTAAGCGACAATTAAGACCACTTCTCTATGAACCCCTCTCAAAAACCCATTCTCAAGCACGTCCCCGATTTTCTTGATTACTGCGACGTAGAACGAGGACTCTCTAATAGAACACAAGAAAACTACTCCAGATACTTACAGCGCTTCTCTGGCTGGCTTTCTCATATACACAGAGAAGATCTTCTCCCTCATGAGCTTACAGCCAAGGATATATGGGATTATCGCGTCTTTTTGTCGCGCGCGATAGGCCCTAAAGGCACTCAGCTCACCAAAGCCACCCAAAACTACTACCTAATCGCTCTAAGGGCCCTCCTGGGCTATTTTGTGGCTCGAGACATACAATCCATTCCTCCCGACAAGATCACCCTCTCAAAGGACTCTGAAAAGGAAAAATCGGTAAAATTCCTTGGAATTGAGCATATGAAGAAGTTGCTGGAGGCGGCAAATGGTATCGATCCCGCGAGTTTGCGCGACCGGGCAATCATGGAGATACTCTTTTCTACGGGTATGCGTATCGCAGAAATAATGTCGCTTAATGTAGAACAGCTTGACTCTATCTGGAACAAAGAAGACTACGAGCTAGGCATCATTGGCAAAGGAAGCAGGCCCAGAACGGTATATTTCTCCAGCCGCGCGCTCTCCTGGCTTAAAAAATACCTTAAAACAAGAGGAGACAAGCAAAAGGCTTTATTTATAAGTTATAGAGGAAGGTCGCAAGAAAACAATCGGCTCACCACGCGATCGGCCGAACGAATCATCAAAAGGTATGCTATTAAGGCGGGTGTTCCCCTCTTTACCACTCCCCACACTCTCCGGCACTCGTACGCGACAGACCTTCTCTCTCAAGGCGTTGACTTGCGTACCATACAAGAATTTCTTGGACACAAAAATATCGTAACCACGCAGGTATATACTCACGTTACCAATAAGCAACTCCGAGACGTTCACAAAAAATTCCACGGCAAAAACCTGGAATAACCTCTAGAATCTCAAATAGCCCACAAAATAATGTCGCTTAATATTTCCTTGCCCTCGGCAAGGTGTGGATAACTTGCCGAGGGCAAGTTTGGAATGACTTGGTCAAACTAAGACAAATTCCATATAAATTTTACTCCATTGGGTTCTGCCATTACTAAATTCTTTCACTACTCAAGTAAAGAATTTCTCTGTGGAATAAATTTTTGCTTGCCACGTATAATATCTGTAACAAAAGCCTTATATTTTTTGCTCGTAGCAAATAACTCACCTGCTACGCCATTGTCTGCAATAATAGAGTTTCGCTTTCCTAAATACTCCAGATGCGTACTCCACGGATAACTTTCTATAAACCGCAAGATCTCTTCCGGGTCTTGCGCCACCGACTTTAGTTCAGGTTCCAGTTCTTGTCCAGGATTTATCACATTTATGTATGTGATAATGTACCGAAGCTGATCATCTGTTTTAATTTCTACCGCCCTGAACGGTCCTTGAAACAAGCTACCCACTCTCTCATATTTTCTATTAAAATACCCCGCGTACCCTGTTCCAAGTTTTTGCATAAATCGAGAAATACCACCCTCCTGTATTTCTTCTATAAGAAGATGGAAATGGTTGGGCTTTAAGCAATCCGCCATAATTCGCACCAGCGGCATTCGCTCTACTCTTGCCTTTTTCATATACTCGCGCAAAATGCCAAAGTGCATTTTTCCTTTTTCCTGCTCAAGGCGATACAAAAGATTTGTAGAGGCATCTTCGTTGTTAAAAAGATAGAGTCCTTGCAGAAAACGCCAACGATCTCCGTCTGACAAAAATATATCGCGCTTCTCTACTCCACGATTGAATATATGGTAAACTCTTTTTGGTTCAAAACTTCTTAAAATACTCATATTCTCTTATTTTACTTTGATGTCTTTTTTCTAGCAAGTAGGTAGGCAATGCCTAGGTAGTAAGATATATAATGTCGCTTAATATTTCCTTGCCCTCGGCAAGATGTGGATAACTTGCCGAGGGCAAGTTGAAGGGCAAGTTGAATGGCAGTTGAAGAAATTCTAGAGGAGGTGTTTGAGGAGTGCAATGAGAAGAAGGATGAGGAACCCAGTGGCGATTACGGGCAGAGTAAAAAATTTTGTAACAATCGCGCGCTCCACCTTTTCTTTCCAGCCGTATGCAAATTCAATTTGCTCGGCAAGCTGGATCTCTTTTATATCTAGCTCCTCTCCCCTACTAAAAATTTCAACTACTACTTTTTTGTATCGCAGGTGAATATCTTGCGGATATTCTTTTTCTTCTTCCGCAATATCTGCTACACGCACAACAAACTCAACCGCATTTTTAAATGAAGAAAAGGAGAATGTTCTCTTGAGCCCACCCTCCCCTACTCTCTCCCACTTCTCACCAAGTTCAGCCAGCATCTTCTGTTGTTCCGTGTTGTTCTCCATA
>JAUYLB010000022.1 GCA_030699785.1 bacterium | reverse complement strand
AAGATCTTTTTGGTCAGAAGAAAAGGTAAACGTGTCTGTTACGTACGTGGTAACTTCTGTTACATACGTGGTAATTCTAGAGATGTTGTACTTGATTCTATTAATATCTTTGGCAATGGCATGTTCTACCGTGTTGTTCCACAAGGTGAACGTGCGAGAAAGAGACGAGAAATTTTCTCGTATGTTGGTTGGGACACTCGCTTGAAGAAATTGTGTGGGAACTATTTCTTGAATGGCGTTGCGCGCCGCGGTTATAACAGGAGGAAGGTATGGAGCGCCCAGAGCAACACCGGAGACCAAAAGAGCGCCAAGCATGCCAGCAACCAACGCTTTGGTAAGGTATGGCGCAAAACCAGAAATGGAAAATTGAGGAGTTGGCAGTTCTTCTACAGGAAGATTGATTGGAGGTTCTGTGATAGGCGCGTGGCCACTGCCGTTTCCATTGCCGTTTACACTCGCTTCTTTAATATATTCTAAAAGCCACTCGTGCGTTGTAACCCAGTTTCTTCCAAGCTTTATTGCTCTAAGTTTTCCCTGGCGGGCACGCAAACTTAAGTACTCTTGAGAATACAATGAGCGTTCCGAAGCTTCGGAAAGAGAAATATATCGATGCGATCCGTCCATTGCTCTATTTTCCCTTTTCCGATACCCCTTGTCAAGCCAAAATCGGATAAACGATACCGCATGTTTCCTAGATATATGCTCCTATTTAGCATATTGAAGAGTATGCCATAAAAAACCCGATACGCTTGCATAAACGTATCGGATAAAACCAATTATTTCTAGCTTTGTTTTGTCTTCATACTCTGAAGTATCCCTATACCCACAAAACTCATTACAAGAGATGATCCTCCATAGCTTACCAGCGGGAGCGGCAACCCAATGATTGGCAGAAATCCCAAATTCATTCCCCCGTTTATCCCAATGTGTACGATAAAAAGAGTGGCAAATCCCACGGCAAAAAGTCTGGCAAAGTTCCCCCCCACATCAAGCCCAATGTGAAGGACGCGCCAGAGAAACACCCCAAACCCTATAAAAAGCGAGAGAACACCAAGAAGACCAAACTCTTCGGCAATGGCAGAAAAGATAAAATCTGTTTGCGGTTCCGAAAGAAACCCATACTGCGTCTGCGTACCCTGCCCAATGCCCTGCCCCAAAAGCCCCCCGTTTCCAACCGCGATACGCGCTTGCGTCTGACTCCACCCCATACCTAAAGGATCCAGCTCGGGAGCGACAAACCCTATCAATCTGTCTTTCTGGTAGTCGTGCAGAAAAACATTCCAGCCAACCGAAAATACAAGGGCCGCAACAAGGGCAAGCGCAAAGAAATGACGCCATGAGATGCCCGCCACCAAAAGGATGCTCACCCACATAAAAAGAATCAGCAGAGAAGATCCAAGGTCGGGCTGTAAAAATACCAAAAACGCGGGTACGCCAAAGTACAACCCCGAAATCAGAATATGTTGAATGCGATACATCTCCACGTGCCTCATGGAGAAGTATTTTGCAGCGAGCACAATGAGGATTATTTTCACAAATTCAAGCGGGTGAATCGCCAACCCCCCTATCCGGTACCACCTTTGCACCCCGCGCACTTCCGGGGCAAATACCAAAAGTCCCGCCAAGGCTGCTATTCCAACTCCATACAGAGTAAGTATGAGAAATGAGTTATTGCGCAAGATTCTCCAGTCAACCAAAGAGACAACAAGCATAGCAAAAACACCAATACCAAAGAACACCAACTGTTTCTGAAACTGCCCAAAATCCGCGCGTCCCAGAGAAGAGCTATAGAGAGATAGCAGACCAAGAGAAACCAGAAACGTTGCTGACCCAAGCAGTACCCAGTCAAGTTTTTTAATGTGGGATAGAATCATAAATATGTATCATTCTCAAGAATTCCTTTTCGCCTATAATACGTGTTCCTAATTTTTTTGCTTTTGCAAGCTTGGATCCTGGTTTCTCTCCCGCCACCACAAATGAAGTATGTAAAGATATCGACTCGGAAACCGCTCCTCCATGCTCTCGCACCAGCTCTTTTGCCTTGTCTCGCAAAATTTGAGAGAACGTTCCCGTAAACACAAATGTCTTGCCCTCAAGTTCTGCTCTGCTTTGGATTACGGCAGGTGATTCAATACAAACTCCCGCTTTTAATAACGATTGAACTGTCTTTTTGTTTTCAGCAGATTTAAACCATTCGGCAACGCTTTGGGCCACAACACTCCCAACGCCTGGCACATTTTGCAATTCTTTAAGAGAACATGCCATCACGCGTTCAAGAGATTTGAATTGTTTGGCCAAGAGAATTGCGGTCTCTTCTCCAATATGCCTGATTCCAAGAGAGAATAAAAAGCGAGTAAGCGAAATATTCTTTTGCTTGTGAATAGATTCAACAAGGTTGCGAGAGGATTTTTCGGCAAACCGCTCAAGCGAAAGCAGGTCTCCTGGCGTAAGCGCAAAAAGATCCGCGGGGCCGGAGATAAGGTTCTTATCTAACAGCAGATCTATAATCTTTGGGCCCACTCCCTCCATATCAAATGCTTTGCGAGACACAAAATGAGTAAGGTTTTTTCTTAATTTTGCTCTGCATGTTTTGCTCTTGCACCTCCACACCACTTCTTTCTCTTTGCGAGCCAAGGGAGACAAACAGATAGGACAGTACTTGGGCATGTGAAAGCGCCTTTCTCTGCCAGATCTCATCTCTTTTAGCACACCCACTACCGATGGAATAACGTCTCCCGCGCGCTCAATAATAACTGTGTCTCCAATTAAAACTCCCAGGCGTTGCACCTCGTCTTGGTTGTGCAGTGTTGCTCGAGAAACCGTTACTCCTCCCACAAGAACAGGATCTAGTACGGCAACAGGAGTAATGGCTCCCGTTCGCCCCACCTGTACAACAATATCTCGCACGCGCGTTGTAGCCTGATTTCCCGCAAACTTAAGGGCTCGCATACCCCGCGCGCTCTTCCCCACAACCCCAAGGCGAGAAAACAGATTCACATTACTCACACTCACCACAATACCATCAATAAGAAACGGGAGAGAGTCTCGTTTCTTTTCCATCTCTTTCCAGTACAAAACAACCTCGTGAAGGGATTGGTAGGAGCGAGCCGAGGCGTCTGTCTGGAATCCCATGGCATGGAGCGCCTTGTGTTCTTCTTGGTGCGTTCTCTGCCCAATGTTTGTTACCAAGCTGTAGGCCATAAATTTTAAGGGGCGCGAGGCAGCCACCTTTGGATCAAGTTGACGAATAGATCCCGCAGCAAGATTGCGAGGATTTGCGTACGGCTCTTCTCCCGCTTTTTTGCGAGACGCGTTGTACGCTTCAAAATCTTTCTTGTCCATATAGACCTCTCCCCGCACCTCCAGCTCCGCTGGAGGAAACTCGAAATTCGAATATCGAAATTCGAAACTGTTTAGAATTTTAGATTTATTATTTATAATTTGTTTCGGATTTCGGATTTCGGATTTCGGATTTTGTAGCCTCAATGGAATTGAGCTGATTGTTTTAAGATTCTGTGTCACGTTCTCTCCTTGTTTACCATCTCCTCGCGTGGATCCCAACACAAACACCCCTTCACGGTATGTGAGAGAAACAGCCAAGCCGTCTATTTTGAGCTCCGCAAAGTAGGGAGAGGGATCTTCTTTCAAAAATCTGGTAAGGTATTCTTGCCACTCTTTTAGCTCCTCTTCGGAAAACAAGTCTTCCATAGAGAGCATGGGAGTTTTATGAAACACCTTTTCAAACTTTTCCAATACAGCTCCCCCCACGCGCTGTGTTGGAGAATCCAGGGTTACCAGATCAGGATACTTTTCTTCTAGCAGAAAGAGTTCGTGCTTTAAAGAATCCAGAGCCTCTTGAGATATTTGAGCCTCATCCAATACATGATACGCGTATCGATGCTGCTGAATGACTTTTTTAAGTTTTATAACGCGCTCTCGCGCTTCTCTCTTTTCCATATTCTAAGCGCATAGATGTATTGAGTCACAAACTCGCGTAAATAACCATCTTTCAGGTGTGAGAGTAGAAATTCGTTACATCGAAATTCGAAAATCGTAACGAAAGCAGAAAATCGAAAATGGAAAATCGTATTTCACATTTCGACTCTCGATTCTCGAAACGCATTTCGTTTTTCAATATAACGATTATCGCGTTCCCAAAAAACTAGCGAGATATGCGTATAGAACGCTGGGACTTTTCGAATTCTCCGGTAGATTTGGCGCAGTATGATCTTTCATGCCCCGATACAGGCGCTTCGGGGCATGCCACACCGTCATCTAATGATACAGGATCCACTCGTACCCTATATACCGCGCGATTTGGCAATTCAAAATCTTTGGAAATTCCAGAACCCAGACTGCTCTCTTGAAGCTCTCTTAGCACCATGCCCAATACACAGTTCCCTCTGGCAGATCGCGCAACCTGCCCCACATCAGATCCCAATTTTACAATATCACACTTCTCTGGCACTGTTTCACCCGGCGCAATTTTAGAAACAACTTTCTCATCAATATAGAGTACCTGTTCTATCCCGGCCTCGGCCGCGTAAAACGCGGTTACCGAGTCTCCCAGCCCCTGCAGAGCAGAAACCTGACTGTAAAAAATAGAGCTCACGCCAAGCGAAACGCCAAGCAGTACGGTCATCACAACAACCGAGATATATACGGCAACGCCCCGCTGATTTATACTTTTCTTCATATTTATCGTGTATTATACGCTCGCTGGGATATACTTGTCTGCATATGTATACTCTGAAAGGCTTCTGCTCGACTGGTGGCAGACTCTCCCTGAATAGATAGGGTAACACGGGGCTGTTTCTCCCCCTGATCTTCATTCTCGTGTCCCCTCGCAATCACAGAAAAGTCTGTGATATTCATTGTTGCGCCAGATGTAAGGGGGACAGGGGACTCTTCACCGACTATTTTCACTATCTGTCCACCTCCAGACTGTTCATTCAAGAGCACAAACGACCAACATTCGCCTCGATGAATAAACTTAATGCCAGGAGTATCGCCCAAAAGCACCTCGTAGTTATATCCCTCGGATATGCATGAGCCCGTTGATTTTTCGGCCGCGCGCAAAGCTCTGCTCATATACTCAAGAGAGTGAAACATCTGGTCAAACAGCTGTTGAGACGCAGAGGATCTTTTTTGAGCTCCAATGGCAGAAATCAAAAACCCGGCAGAAATCCCCACAATAATCGAAAAGATAAACATTGTGACCAGAAGCTCAATAACGGAAAATCCTTTTTGAGATTGGTTGCTCATAATGTATTGCTCTGCATTATAAAACTCAGCGAGGAATATGTTTTTACAGCGGCCCTCGGAGCGCGACGGCGCGAGAGCGAGTCAAAAATCCAGCAGGATTTTATGACGGTCCGCGGAAAAAATATATTTGAGCAAAGAGTTTTATGATTCATACTCTATCTTTATTCGCCAAGCCATTTATGAAGTTCTGTTGATACTTGCACGTCATATCTGCTCCATGACACCGTTGCGGTTACCTCAACCTTCTCTTCTCCTGCGTCTTGTACAGGATTGATAGTAATCTCCCTTGTAAATATCGAGGGGGTAGGATTATGTATCAAATCACCAGAAACGGGCTGGATAAAAAATCCGCGCTCTCCATCTTTTGAAGAAATATGCAAGGGATTATTTTCAAAGGCTCGCAGAGAAGTGTCGCGATAGTCTACCTGACACCCTCCCCCGCCTTCACATCCAATACCCTCCAGCCAATCAATATCTCCTCCGTAATGAATCTTTAGAAAGTTCTCGTCTCGAATGTTGCGAACAATCTCAATACCTTCTTGCGCCAGATATGAAGCAACAAGACGGTTCTGCGCAAACGCCATATACGAGATTGTTTGGTGTATCAGACCAAACGCTCCCCCAACCCCAACAGTAAGAATAAAGAGAGCAATCAGGGTCTCTACAAGCGTGAATCCTTCTTTTTTCTTACCTCTTAGCTTTTCTAAAATATCTATAGACATAGTTTCTAGTAGACCTCTATAAGACCTGACTTATATACGGAGATATCCATTGTCTTGATTGGTGACATGCCGGAGTCTTCCGCAACAAGAGCAAGGGTGACAGTGCCATGATTCTCGTAAGAGGGGGGGCCAAAAGAAATTTTGACACGAGGGTCCGGAGGATAAAACGTAATGGTGAGAGGAAGCCCCGGATCTCCATCAGAAACGCTAATGCGTTCCGGAAGATACTTTTCTCCGTCATAAATGACAAGATCTTTTTGGGCGTCTCTAGTAAATCCAGACGTGTCCAGGGTATCTTGTTCCGAACAGTTCACAAACAACACATAGTCCGGTACTTTGGGATCTTGGTTTACGCTGATTTCAATGCCATATCCCTTTATGGATCCTCCCGCAGAACATTCCATATATTCCGCCCTTGTAGAGAGCTCTCGCACCCGCGCGATATCTTGAGCAAGCTGATGAGCAGAACGTTCAAGAGCAAGCACATGCTCTCCTGTGCGCCAACCCGTAAACACAATTGTACTAATTAAGGTGATAACGCCAATCACCACAAGCAGTTCTATCATTGTAAATCCCTTCTCTGCACTTCCCTGTGTTACTCGCTTCATATTCTCATTATATCAGAAGTAGTGCAAGATACCAGTCAAGAAGAAGCTCCCCCCAGAACAAAGAAACCAGAGCAGAGCTAATAAGAAAAGGAGCAAAGGGAACTTCAGAAGCAAGAGACTTTTTCTTGAGAGCAATAAGGGAGAGCCCCACCACCGCCCCAGAAAAGAACGAGAGAAACAGCGAAACAACAATCAAAGGAAACCCCAGCAACAGCCCAAGTAGAAGCGCGAGCTTTACATCTCCAAACCCCATCCACCTCCCATGAGACACTCTCCATATGCCCCAGAAAAAAGCAGAGGCTCCCAACCCCGCAAGCAGAGATGAGAAAATGGGGGAAATTCCCCCTCCCAAAAATGCTTTAAGCGCAAGAAAAATCACCACCAGTATTCCCCCCGCAACAAGAAGAACATCCGGGATTATGAAGTGCCGAAGGTCATACGCCAAAATTGCCAAAAATACAGCGCTCAAAGAAAAAAGAAGCAAGAAAGAACCTATTGCGCCAAAAGAAAGAGTAGAAACAAGCTCAACATGAAAAGCAACAAGCACGGCAAGCAAAGCCATGGCCCCTTCTACAAGAGGATACTGAAGCGAAATGGGAGAGGAGCAATATCGGCACCTACCCCGTAGCATAAAGAAACTTATAACCGGAATCAGATCGGTCCACGCTAGCTGATGAGTGCAAAACGGACATTTAGATCGATCCCACAATATGCTCCCTCCGTGTTCTAGCCGATGCACCACAACGTTTAAAAAGCTCCCAACAATCAAACCGAGTGTTCCGGCAATAAGAGCAGTAAAAACCGTCATAGAGAAGGCTATTGCCCTTCTGAAATATATATCGCAAGAGCCACAACCCCTCCGTCTTGTGCCAGAGTAATAACAACTTCAACGGCATTGCCCTCTTGTATGTCTTGAAGAGAAGAGGGATTGATTTGCGCGCCATCCCCATCATTTGCAAATACAACTTGACGTACCTCGGTGTCTGCTGTTACGGGAATCAGAAACGATTCTCCATTCTCTCCTGTAAGAGTGATAGAGCTTTCGCTTACGCTCATAACCTTGCCTTTTACTGTTGCCTGCCACCCACTCACAATCAAACCGGACTGGGGAAGAGAATCACCGCTTCTTAACCCTCCCGGAAGGCCTCCCGTTTCGGGAGAAACCATGATCACAGCACCCGCCACAAACCCAACCAGCAGACCCGCGACAACAAGGAGTATGGATTTTGTGTTCATAGGTAATGACGACTATGTATGTTACTTTGCTTATGTAGTTTAAAACGGACTTACCTCCTCCCACGCGGGAAACGGAAGTTGAATTCGCACGGGAATGGCATATTCACAGACACGAGAATCATCGGTGATCCGGAGAGAAACAGGGTATGAACCCCCTGAAACAAAGGAGTGTATTGTGTTTCCTTTAGTAGAAGAGGTATTTCCGTCCGTAAAGTTCCAGAGATATGAAACACTCATATTCTTGCAATCGCCACTCACGTTTAAGTTGTTGTAGCATTTAGACGTTTCTGTAAACGTTACCGTTTCTCCAATGCCGGGAGTTTGCGGAGAGTACGAGAAGCTGGGCTTGGGATACGCCCGAGCGGTAGTTGTGAAGGTTCCTCCTGCCATTGAAGAGGACTCTCCCGCGCTGTCCCACACCTGCGCTTCCCAACGATATGACTTGTTGTATGCCACACGATCGGCTTCTAAAGGATTAAGAGAAACAATAACCGCCTGGCTGTTTTGTGTGTTATTTGGGTTGTTTAGTCCCGAGAACGAACGGCTTACAACTGTAGTTCCCGTTGACTGATCAATAATTCGAAAATCAAACCGCGACTGATTCAATCCCGCGGGACTGTTGTATCTCCAGGAGAAGGTGGTAGAGGGGGATGCGCCACAATAGTTTGGAGCTGGCCCTTGAGATGCGCTTTGGATACTTGGAGGAGCCTGAAACGACACAGAGACTGATTTTATTCCGTTTATGAGCACATTACATGTATTGCCTACCACCGTATCACACCCCAACCAAGAGCCCAGAGAAGATCCAGACGTGGGAGAAGCAGTCAGCGCAACAGTAGTGCCATGGTTAAAATTTGCCGAGCATGTTAATCCGCAGTTAATACCGCTTGGATTGCTCGTTACGGTGCCAGATCCTGTTCCTGTTTTAGAAACAGAGAGTGCGTAGCTCTTGATTGAGAATGTGGCAACAACCGATACATTGCCCTGAACATTTGTTTCCCCACGAGAGGAAGATGTCTTGTTGTCGGACCACTTGATAAAATCATACCCTGTTGCAGGACTGGCCGTAACCAACGTACCACTCTGTCCACGAGTAATAGTTTGGGACATGGAGCCCACTATAGATCCCCCCGAACCCGCGCTATACAAAAGTGTAAATTTATCAAGAGGAGCACCCACGTTACAGGCAACGCCTCCACCCGCAGTACATACTATTTTTTTGCCCGGATTACATTCATTTACGTTATTGCACGCGGAACAATCATCTCCGTATCCCGCGCGTTCAGGGGCGGTTGTTACAGAACATGTTTTGTTTGTTTTTGAGGCGCTACACTGCCACGTACCAGAAATAGTGTCTGCGCAACTATTTTGTGAGGACGAGCATGATGTGCCTATAGATCCTACGTTGGCGGGAGCAACAGCGCCACACACCCTGCTCTTCTTGTCGGCGCCACACTGCCAAGATCCCGAGCTGGTAGCGCCACAATTGTTTTGAGCGGACAAACATGTTCCGGAGAGATCTACATTGGCGGGAGCCGTAGCCAAGCAAGAACCATCGCACTGAATTGTGCCCGTATTGGTGGCTCCACAGTTGTTTACCGCGGATGGGCAAGACGCGCCAACCGCGTACGAAATGGTAGGAGGCACGGCTGAACAAGATCCATCTTCTTGGTATGTGCCCGTTGCTTTTACGCCACAAGCGTTGGAAGCCGACTCGCACGTTTTACACTGCCACACTTGCTTATACCCTTGCGTGCACGCGTAATAATTCTCGGAGCCGGCAATGTATATAGAGCTCACATCTGTTCCCCATGACTTATCTATACAACTGCCGGTCTTTTCATCAACTCGGATAGACCAGTTATTGTCACATCCGCACAAGGAGTTAGAAGGCACAGATGCCGAACATGACCCGTCTGCTCGGTACACGCCTGCTGCCGTTTTGCCACAGGCGTTGGGAACCGACTCGCATGGACGCGCGGTTCTGGTGGCAGAGCAAGAAGCGTCGCTTCCTCTATCCTTTCCTAAACATGTCCAGGATATTTTCCCTCCGCTCGCTCCGGGGTCGGAGAGTCCCGAAGACCCTCCTGGGCTACTACAGAGACTACCAAGAGATTCATTCCACGCATATGTCTGTTCTTGCGCGCCTCCTGGTCCTCGATCACATGCTCCAGGAATCGCAGGAGGCACAACGGTAATGGTTCGAGGCGCACAACTCCCCGACTGCGTTGTCTGCCTGCTATAGTTCGGATCATTGGGGTTTGAAAAAGTAACCGTTATGTTGTAGCTACAACCCGCAGTATGTGTTCCAAGAGTTGTTGGGGCATACAAGGAGCTTGAAAATAATGTCTGACTGCCCAGAGTCATAGATTTTGTAACCGTACTGCTCTGCCCCGCAAGCGTAAACGTAACCGTTCCAGATGATACCGCGTTACTGCAGGCCGCGACATTTAGCCCAAGTGAAAACGGGACCGACTGCCCCTGAGTATATGAATCATTGTTCCAAGGAGGACCAAAACTTGCCTGAATGCTTGCCGGCTGACACTGATAGCAGTAGGGATTCTGGTTGGGGTCGTTAAACACACGCGATCCAAAGCAGTCCGGTTGCTGTCTTTTGTCTACATATCCGGAGCTGCATACGCCAAGTGGAGCTTCCGCGCACCCGGTTCCCGATGCGTTCTGCCCAAACGGACATGACTGTGTTTTAAACTGGCAGGTTCCTCCGTTTCCAGTACAGTAGGGATCATAGTATCTTGTATTGCCGTCCCAGTAGCTTGATTCGCACTGGAATGTTCTGTCGCAACCATTTCCCTGCCGTTGGGCTCGAGAGGACTGCACACATTGGCTGTTCCAGCATACCTCATAGTTTGGAGCATAATCTTTGCACTGCGAGGTACTTGTGCACCCCGCCTGCACCGTGCATGACGAAGCGGTATAACTTCCCGAGAGAGAACCGTTATTGCATGTTCTTGTTTGAGATTGGCAGGTACTTCCAAAAGAAACACTGCTGTTCGCGTAGTATGTTTTACTGCTATTGTGGGCTATAGATGATCCGTCGGGGCCCGTACAGCTTGCATATACGACGGGACAACTCCACGTTCTCGTGTAGTTATGCGCGCAGGTTGGATATCCGGAGGTGCTGGAATATGTATCACTATACTTGCCAGTCCCTACACAACTACCGGTTTCGCTGGTAACTTTATTGGAATAAGAAGAACAGGTAGTTGTAACAGCAACACATCCCGAACTCCCACACGAGTATGATGTGTCTGATGTGTCAGATGGACAGGTTTGGGTTGGACATGATGCAGAAAAAGAGGTTGGTCCCCATGAAACGTCACTGTACGTCCAATTTTGGCTTCCAATAGGAGAGCAACCGCGAGAAGATCCAGTCCATTGGCCCGACCCTTCACTGCAATTCCACGCACCATACGAGTAATTCCAGCTTGCGGATCCCGTCTTGGTCGCGCTTATGCTCCTTGTGCACGAGGTTGTACTGGTATACGTCCAATCATATTGCGAACTGTAGCCACAGTAAGTACCGGAAGCAGATTCTGTACCACTCGCACTCTCTGTTGTTACACATTGATCTTGAATTGTACATACAAGAGCATTGGCACTAGAAGAAAAGAAAAACCCGGAAGCTCCAAAAATCAAAAGGAGCCCAAATACCGTCTTAAGTAGAAACATCAAGAATCGGCTACTCATTGCAATGTATTATTCACTATCAAGAACAGACTGTATAATTATAATCTGATCGGCCCGTATGCCCCCTGTGGCGTTTGCCACCAGCTCAAGAAGAATTAAATCTTTCACCTGTATATCTTCAAGAGAACCTTTTTGACTTTCTATTGTTCCCTGGGGAGGTGGACCAAAACTATTTAAAACCACAGAGGTTTCCTCTGTTACATTAATGTTCAGTTCGGTCCCCCCTACCATAACTCTTAGCATACCCTCTTCTTTCTTAATAACCTCTCCTTGCAAGGTCGCTCTCCATTCTCCAATAGAAGCAAGAGATGGCGCAATACCCAAGATTTCCGTGATTGGCACATTTGTTACGAATAGAACCGCAAGTCCCAAGAAAAAACCGATCGCTATTCCTCCAAAACCAATGAGCAGTGTTTTCATATTTATATGTGTTATTTATATGTATATCAAAACTTTCGGCTATGGATATTTTACAAAGATCAGGCCCTTTTGGTTACTATGTAATATCCACCAGCAAGAAGCGCCAGAATTACAAAAGCAAGCATGGCTCCCAGGGGCAGACCGGGAGGTTCCTGCTCTTCTCCCACTTTGTACTCTGCCAGT
>JAUYLB010000021.1 GCA_030699785.1 bacterium | reverse complement strand
TTTGTATATCGAATACTCATTATAGTTGATCAGGGAGATTCGTTTGCTTTCAAAAACTTGCAAAATCTAGTTTGGTGGGCGGTGAGGGACTCGAACCCCCGGCCTACTCGGTGTAAACGAGTCGCTCTAGCCAGCTGAGCTAACCGCCCCTACCGGCGCAAGGCGCCGGAATTTCTAATTTCTAATTGTTCTAATTTCTAAACAAATCCCACATCCAAATATCCAATGAAGAATTGTTTGCTTATTGATCATTTCGACATTGGTTATTAATTAGAATAATTAGAGTAATTAGGTTAATTAGACATTTCCCGGCAAAACCGGGTTGGTGCGGACGAGAGGACTCGAACCTCCACAGGATTGCTCCCACAAGCCCCTCAAGCTTGCGCGTCTACCAGTTTCGCCACGTCCGCCTATGGTTGCCTATGCCTTTTCTTCTTCCAAAACTTCTTCCGACTCTTCTTGAGTCTCTACCTGTTCTTCTAGAGCAGGCTGTTCGTTGGTGATCATAGTTACGTCAAGTCCTGCCGCCTTTAGGCGCCCTCTCTTTCCTTTTGCGTCTCTTAAGTAGTAGAGCTTTGCTCTGCGTACTTTGGTTCTCTTGGTAATTTCAATTTTCTCAATAATAGGCGAATGAATAGGAAAGATACGTTCAACGCCTACGCCTTTGGAAATTTTTCGCACAGTGATGGTTCCCTGAATGCCTTTTCCATTTTTTTGAGCAAGCACAATGCCCTCAAACACCTGAATTCTCTGTTTGGCTCCTTCTGTGATACGCAGGTGCACACGAACCGTGTCTCCGGGGCGCACAACGGGAATCTCCGGCTTTAAGTATGCTCCAATATATTGATCTGTTTTTGTTGTCATATGATTGGATTTTTCATTAGAATAATTAGGTCAATTAGAGTAATTAGAATAATTTACTCTGCTGATTTTCACTGTTTGAGAAGGCAATTGCTTAAGAATGGATTGAAGATCTTGTGGAAGCTCTGCCGTAAACTGTTGTTCCGAACCGTCTGGCATGTGAACCAGAATAGAAAAAGCATGAAGAAACTGTCTTGTGAGTCCCTCTGGATCTTTTTGGTTTTTAAACCGATACAACATATCTCCCGCAATAGGGTGTCCCAGGTGTGTCGCGTGGGCTCTAATCTGGTGCTTTCTTCCTGTTTCAGGAGAAACCTCTACAAGCGTGTATCCTTCAAATCTTTGCAAAACGCGAAAGATGCTTTTTGCCTCTCTTTTCCCGGTCCCTGGTTCTTCAAGGGGATATGTTCGCTGTTTTCTTCTATCTTGCGCGGATCTGCCAAGAAGGGTATGAACCACCACCATCTCGTCTTTTATACTGCCCCACAAAAGGCATTGATAGGTTTTTGAAACAAGGCGCAGTCGAAACTGTTCTTGAAAATAAGCAAATGCTTCTGGGGTTTTTGCCACCAAGAGCACTCCCGATGTGTCTTTATCTAGTCGGTGGATAATACCGTATCTTCTGTCTGCTCCAAGCTCTTTCAGCTGGGGGCGCGCCTCAAGAAGGGTGTCTGCAAGGGTCTTTCCTTGCTCTTCTCCTTCTGGCCAGACGGCAATTCCGGCGGGCTTATCTATGCATAGGAGGGTACCATGTTCTGCGATAATATTCAAGGGCATAAAATGAAACAATAGTAATGTGGGCTCAGTAGGAATTGAACCTACGACCTCCTCGATGTCAACGAGGCGTTCTACCACTGAACTATGAGCCCTCGCCGGCGCAAAGCGCCGGAAGTACGAAATCTTAAATTCGAAGCACGAAACAAATTCGAAATTATAATGTTCAAAACTATTTTCCAGTGCGAAGCACTGGTGGTGGGCGTGCCTGGACTCGAACCAGGAACCGCGCGGATATAAGCCGCGTGCTCTAACCAATTGAGCTACACGCCCAAATAAATCACTCAGACCCCCAAATCAGGACACATTAAATTCGAAATCCGAATATCGAAATACGAAACAAATTCGAAATTATAATGTTCAAAACAGTTTTGGTCATTTGAATTTTTGTCATTCGTGCTTGTTTCGAATTTCGGATTTCGTGCTTCGGATTTTTCATACAAACAGTCATTGGGTCTTGGTAGTCTTTTTCCCTACAAGCTGTTCAAACTCCTCTCGTTCTAGCACTTCTTTTTCTATCAAAACATCGGCTATCTTTTCAAGAGTTTTGCTCTTTTGTCGCAAGATCTTTTCTGCCTGTTTTTGGGCGTGTTTAACAAAGCGAGAGATTTCTTGATCTATTTCTGCCGCGGTTTTTTCCGAATAATCTCGAGACTCAAAAGATGCTTGCCAAGGGACAAGAGAGTCTTTCCCTCTAAACGCGACAGGACCCAGCTTTTCTGACATACCGTACTCACATACGAGCCTTCGAGCAATAGAAGCGACCTTCTGTAGGTCATTGCTTGCCCCCGTGGAAGTGTCCTTAAACACAATTTTTTCGGCGCAGTATCCGCCCATAAGCATAGAGAGCTCATCAAGAAACTCGGCCTTGGTGCGCAGGTAGCGGTCTTCACTGGGAAGTTTAAGCGTGTATCCTCCTGCCATACCTCGGGAAATAATAGAAACCTTACGAACAGGATCCGCGTTGGGAAGAGAAGAAGCAACAAGCGCGTGTCCCGCTTCATGGTATGCGGTCACCTTCTTTTCTTTTATAGAGAGAATGTGGCTCTTGCGTTCGGGTCCCAACAGAACCTTATCGATCGCCTCAAGCATTTCGGCTTGTGAGACCTGCTGTTTGTTTCGTCTTGCGGCAAGTATGGCGGCCTCGTTCATAAGGTTTGCTAAATCGGCTCCCGAGAATCCGGGAGTGCGTTCTGCGATTTCTCGAATGTTTACATCGGCAGACAGAGGCTTACCTTCTCCATGAATAGTGAGAATAGCTTCTCGGTCATTTACATCGGGAAGATCCAGCATAATTCTTCTATCAAATCTTCCCGGACGCAACAGAGCGGGATCTAGTACATCGGGGCGGTTGGTTGCGGCTATAACAATAGTGGCGTCCGTTCTTTCAAATCCGTCCATTTCCACAAGAATCTGGTTGAGGGTCTGTTCTCGTTCGTCGTGTCCTCCTCCGTACCCGGATCCTCTCTGGCGTCCAATGGCGTCTAGTTCGTCAATAAAGACAATACTTCTTCCGGCTTTCTTTGCTGTAGAGAACAAATCTCGAACTCGACTTGAACCCACACCCACAAACATCTCGATAAATTCAGACCCCGAAGCAGAAAAGAATGGCACGCCTGCTTCATTTGCTACTGCTCTTGCCAAGAGCGTTTTTCCGGTTCCCGGAGAGCCTACCAAGAGAACGCCTCGAGGGATGCGAGCCCCCATCTGGAGGTATTTTTTTGGATTCTTAAGAAAGTCTACAACTTCTTGTACTTCTTCTTTTGCTTCCCGAAGCCCTGCCACGTCTTTGAAGGATACGCGATTTTTATCTGTCTGGTCGGCTCCAAAAAGTCTTGCCCTGGCTTTTCCAAAATCAAACGCCTGGCCCATACTGTTTTTTGCCTGCCTAAACATAAAAAAGAAGAAGAACACCAGAATGAGAATGGGAAAGAGAATAAGCATAACGGTTGTTACCCACGCCAGTGTGTTGCCCTCTCCTTTTTGCGTAATGGTGACGCCGGAAATTTCTTGGGGCGTGACACCGTAGTTTAGGAGTGATTGGGAGAGAGCAACCTCAGCTTCTTTGAGCGTTGTGGCCTTTGTGTCGTCGTGGTACACAACCTCTACCATATTTCCCGTAATGGTCATCTGCTTTACTTTTCCATTTTGTACGTCTTGTACAAGTTGTGTGAGAGCAATCTCCTCTTCTTTTTCTAGCGTTCTAGAGAACGCGGCGAAAACGGTAGAGACCGTGAAGATGATAAGAAATATGAGAATGAGCTGGCGAACAAATGGTTTCATGATCGGTTTCTTTTGCATGGCTGGTATTATACCAAAATACGGGTAATAATCAAACCGAGTATCTGAAAACAAACTCCTCGCGCGACTCTGTGATTAAGACTTTATATTACAAAACTCTTTGTTCGGATATATTTTTTCCGCGGACCATCATAAAATCCTTCTGGATTTTTGACTCGCTCTCGCGCCGTCGCGCTCCGAGGGCCGCTTCAAAAACATATTCCTCACAGAGTTTCGTAATCCGAGGTTCAAAATATTTAGTTACTATAATGTTTTGTTTGCTTCTATTCCCGTTCCCCGCAACGGCAAATGTTGTTATTAGCGAAGTGGCGTGGATGGGAACTCCAACTCAAGGAGTGGATCCCGGTCAGTGGTGGAGGTATGAGTGGATTGAGCTTATGAATATGGGAGCAGAAAAGATCTCTTTGCAAGGTTGGAGCATTGTGCTGGAGCAAGGAGAGAGCAACTTTATAATCTCTCTTTCGGGAGCTATTTCTCCTGGAGAGTACACGCTTGTAGTTTCTTCGGACAAAATATCGGGAGCAGGTGTGAATTACGCAAACCTTGGCGCAAAATTAAACAACGCAGGGCAGCGCGTAACAATAAGAAACGCGCAAGGAGAGGTGGTAGAAGATTTGGACGCGCGAGAGGGCTGGTTTGGAGGATCAAACAGTGAGAAGTCCACAATGGAGAGAAGATTTCCCGCAAAGCCGGCTTCAGATCCAAAAAACTGGGGGACCAGTCTTCTTGCGGGAGGAACCCCCGGAGCTCACAACAGCATACACGGAGAGGAGTGGACACCTCAAGAAGAGAATGGGGTCACAATCCCTTTGCTTATCCACAAAAAAGAACGACAGGAGGGTCGTTCTTTTCTTTGGGTGTTCCACTGGGGAGTGGGAACCGCAATCCTATCACTGGTGGTTATTTTTTTGTTCCGGTCCCTTCTAGGAGTCGGAGGCTCATTCGGTGCTCGGCGGGAGTAATTTCAAGAATTTGGAAAGAATACTCTTCTCCGGGGTTTAGCTTGGATTCCATAGTTTCTCTGGTTCCAAATTCTGAAATGTGGCAGAGTCCTTGGATTTTTGGTTCAATCTCTACAAACGCTCCAAATGGGTTAAGTTTTGTTACGTTTCCCTTTACAATGTCTTCTTTTTTGTATTTTTCTACAATGAGCTTCCAGGGATCTTCCTTGAGAGCCTTTAGGGAGAGAGATATTTTTCCTTGCGCAATGTCTATGATTTTTGCTTGCACCCTATCCCCCTGTTTCAAGAATTCAGAAGGATTGTCAATGATTTGCCAGTCAATCTCCGAGATATGAATGAGACCTTCAATGGCTTCGTCTTCTTTTCCAAACTTCATAAAAGCGCCAAAGTCCACAACTCCCGTAACTTCTCCCTCTACCACGTCTCCCAGTGCGTATTGAGAAGCAAGTTCCTGAATGCGGCCCTTCTCTTTTGATCGTTCAGAGAGAATGACTTTTTCTTCTTCTTTGTTGAAATCCAATACCTGTACCGCAAGATCTTGTCCAATGAAATCCTGAAGCGCTTTGAGAATTCTGGATGTGTCTCCTCCTTCTACTTTGGGGTAGTGATCCGGTGAGAGCTGGGAAACGGGCAAGAATGCCTGCACACCAAACAGCTCAGAGAGAAGCCCCCCCTTGTTTGCGCCTTGCACGCTTACGGTAACCATGTCTCCAGAATCTTTAAGTTCGCGCAATTTTGCCCAGGCCATCTGCCTTCCGGCTTCTCTAAAGGACAACTCAATATACCCGTCATCGTTTTCTAAAGAGACAATCTTCATGCTCAACGTGTTTCCTACGGTTATGTCCTTGAGCGCGTCTTTCTCTTCCATAAACGCCTTGCCGTAAATGATACCCGTGCCCTGAGGGCCAAGATCAAGATAGAGAGCTGATCTGCCAATGCCAATAACGGTTCCCTCTACAATGTCACCCTCTTTGCAGGGCTTTACAAGATCAATGGGTTTGAGAGGTTGTGGGAGTGTCTTTTCCATATTCTGTAACCTTACACAATAGTGAGAAAAATGTCAAAGAAAGGGAGTTGCGGGAGAATGAGAGAAGTGATACACCCCCACACCAGAACAAACCTGCCAATTATGAGAGAGCGTTGCGGCAATGGTATATTGAGCACAATAATAGTGTGCTGTTATTTGCCCCTTGAAAATTGTTTGGTGTGGGGGTACACTAAGTTATTATGACAATCATTTGGAAGGGGCATTCGTGCTTTCTCATAACAATTACCCGAGGCAAACAAGAGCAAGTTCGCCTTCTTATAGATCCTTTTGGATCGGATATTGGATTGCGACTTTCTCCGCAAGAAGCCGACATTTTGCTTGTCACGCATGATCACGCAGATCATAGCAATACAGCAGTGGTAAAAGGAGCTCCATTTACTATTACGGGCCCCGGAGAGTATGAAGCGCGAGATGTGTTTGTGCAAGGCATTTCTTCTTACCACGATGCTATAAAGGGAGAAGAGCGCGGAGACAATACAATCTATGTTATTGAAGATTCCGGAACCCGTGTCTGCCACCTTGGGGACCTTGGTCAGCAAGAGCTCACACCGGAGCAGGTGGAGCAGATTGGAAACGTTGACGTTCTTTTTGTTCCCGTTGGAGGCACATATACCTTGGATGCCGCGGGAGCTTCCAGAGTAGTAAGTCAAATAGAGCCTCGTATTGTTGTTCCTATGCATTACTTTGTGCCTGGTTTAAAGCTGAAAATTGACGGGGTAGAGAAGTTTTTGAAGGTTATGGGAGTAAAAGAAGAAGAGCCACAGCCAAAACTTGTGCTGAAGGGCAGAGATATGAAAGAAGACACTTCCGTGGTTGTGTTGAAAAACATATGAGAAGTATCTACGAGCTTTCCGAAAAAACAAGAAGGATTATCCTTTGGAGCGTGACAATAGCAGTGGGGCTTGCTCTTCTTGTTTGGTGGAGCGGAATCGTGAAAACGCGGTGGGAAAACGTAGAGACAGAAAGCGTGATTGACCAGCTTATTCCTTGATAATATATGACCCAAAAAGAAGAGTACTCAGATATTGGAAACATTGAGGATCGAGGCATTGTGCAGGAGATGAAGAGCTCCTACCTTGACTACGCTATGTCTGTTATTGTGGCGCGCGCGCTTCCCGACGTGCGAGATGGCCTCAAGCCCGTACATAGGCGTATTCTCTATGCCATGCACGAAGACGGCTTAACGCATAGCGCCAGGTTCCGCAAGTCTGCAAACGTGATTGGATCTGTTTTGGGAAGGTACCATCCTCACGGAGATACTGCGGTGTATGACGCCATGGTGCGCATGGCGCAGGACTTTTCGTTTCGCTACCCCACTATTGACGGGCAAGGAAACTTTGGATCAATAGATGGAGATTCCGCGGCCGCCTATCGCTACACAGAGGCGCGTATGTCTCGGCTGGGAGAAGAAATGCTTAGAGACATTGGCAAAAACACCGTGGACTTTGCCGAGAACTACGACGGCACCAGAAAAGAGCCCATTGTGCTTCCCTCGCCCGTACCGCAACTTCTCCTAAACGGCACATTAGGTATTGCCGTTGGCATGGCAACATCTATTCCTCCGCACAATCTGCGAGAGATTGTAGACGCTATCTCCTACGTGATTGACCACCCAGACGCCACAACAGAAGATCTTTTCCAGTTTGTGAAGGGACCAGATTTTCCAACCGGAGGCACCATTTGTAATAAAAAAGAAATTATTTCTGCGTACTCGCAGGGCAGGGGCCCCATTGTAACCCGAGGAGAGATAAATGTTGTTGAGTCGGGAAAACTTACCCAGCTTTTGATTACAGAAATTCCGTACCAGGTGTCTAAATCTTCTCTGGTAGAGCAGTTTGCAAAACTGGTGCAAGAAAAGAGAATTGAGGGCATCAAAGATATAAGAGATGAGTCAGACCGTGACGGCATGCGCATTGCCTTTGATCTTCAGCGAGATGCTCACCCTCAAAAGATTATCAACCGACTCTACAAGTTTTCGGATCTGCAAAAAACCTTTCACCTAAATCTTATTGCTCTGGTAGACGGTATTCAGCCCAAGCTTCTTTCGTTGGCCGAGATACTTAAGTACTTTGTGGAGCATCGCCGAGTAGTGATTACCAGACGAACGCAGTATGAACTGGAAAAGGCAAAAGAACGTGAGCATATTTTAGAGGGTCTGCACAAATGTCTTGCCGACATAGACAAAGTTATCAAGATTATCCGCGGATCAGAAGACAGAGCAGACGCTATGCAAAATCTTATGAAGTCCTTTAAGCTCTCGGAGATTCAGGCAAATGCCATACTGGAAACCAAGCTCTCTCAACTTGCCAAACTGGAGCGAAAAAAGATAGAAGACGAACTCAAAGCGATTCGCGCTCGCATTCAAGAGCTTATGACAATTTTGGGTAGCAAGAAAAAGATAGATGAAGTTGTGATAAAAGAGCTACAAGAAGCAAAAACAGCATTTGGAGACGACCGCAGAACAAGGGTGCAGACACAAGGCGTGGGAGAAATTGCAGAAGAAGACCTTATCCCCCAAGAAGAAACCATTATCACGCTCACGCAGGGAGGATATGTAAAGCGCATTAACCCTTCTGTGTACAAGATTCAGAAGAGAGGGGGAAAAGGTATTATGGGTATGAAAACGGTTGGGGAAGACATTGTAGAACACTTCTTGTTTGCTCAAACGCATGACCAGGTTATGTTCTTTACCGACTCGGGCAAGGTGTTTCAGACACCTTCATACGAGATTCCAGAAGGCACACGCGTTTCCAAGGGCAGAGGAATCCTAAACTTTTTGGAAGTTACCGCGCAAGATCGGATTCTTGCCATGTTTGCTATGGGCAAGAAAGACGAAGAAGTTGGAATAAAAAACCTGGTTATGATTACCAAGAATGGCGTTATCAAAAAAACTCCTCTTGTGGACTTTAAAAATGTTCGTAAGTCGGGTCTAATTGCCATCTCGCTCAACAAGGGAGATGGATTGCGGGGAGTTCAAAAAACAACGGGAGAAGATGAGATTGTTGTGGTTACTAAAAAGGGCCAGTCTATTCGATTTAACGAACGGGACGCCAGAGCCATGGGGCGAACAGCCACGGGCACCAGGGCGATTCGTCTTGGCAAGGGAGACGAGGTGATTGCCATGGATGTGATTGGCAAAGAGTCCGTGTCTCTACTTGTGCTTACAGAAAACGGATATGGCAAAAAGAGCTTGCTCCAAGAATACCGCGCGCAGAGCAGAGGGGGAGGGGGTATTAAGACCGCGAATGTAACAACAAAAACGGGAAATGTGGTGTATGCCAA
>JAUYLB010000013.1 GCA_030699785.1 bacterium | reverse complement strand
AAAGAAGGTGAGCGTTGTCCAGACAATGTGTGTGGTGATTCGAGCCTAAATTGTGTTTCAGGAATCTGTGTAAAGAAAAAAATAGTAGAACGGTTTACGGATGTAGGAGGACTTATTGGAGCGGTAGAGCGTATTCTCAACATTGTATTTGCCGTTCTTCTTGTTGTTGTGGTGGTAATGCTAGTATGGGGCTCTATTGAGTTTGTGACCTCTGCGGGAGAAGAAAAAGCAGTTAGTGGGGCTCGCAGTAAAATGATGTACGCGGTGATAGGACTGGTGCTTGCTCTTATTGCGGCAGGTATCCCACCACTGATTCGAAGTATTGTGGGGATAGAGTAGAAGTGTAAACAAAGTTTACGGAATAGGAAAATTTGCACAATAGGAGAAACAGTTCTTCTTAAAACACGGGGCCCGCAAGGGCCCCGTGTCTGTATTTACATTATCTTTCCGTGCTTGTATAACAGTAGAGTAGCTGGGGTGGCGGAATTGGCAGACGCGCCGGCCTTAGGAGCCGGTGGGAGCAATCCCGTGCGAGTTCAAGTCTCGCCTCCAGCACAAAACAAAAGCCGCTCGACAAGGCGGCTTTTGCGTTCCAAGCACTGCTCCATTTTTGAGAGATGTTTATTCTAGCTCCTCTATCTCAATCTTGTGTGTTTTCTGCCGATCTAGTCTAGGGAGGCGAATAATAAGCACTCCGTCTTTCATTGATGTTTTGGCTTTGTCGTGATCTACCTCTTCTGAAAGAATAACCTGGCGGGAAAATGCTCCCCAGTAACACTCTTGGCAGTGGTATTGTGTTGCTTCTTTGGGATTTGGGTGTTTGCGTTCTCCGGATATGCTTACCACGTCGTTTTCAATAGAAATATCCAGATCTTCTGCTTTTACGCCCGCAATGGCGGTTTGAATCACAATCTCCTTATCTGTTTGATACACGTCTATAACCAGCTCTCCTTCTGCTTCTAGCCAGGTGGCGGTGGTTTCTTCCGGTTCCGCAAAACTACTGGTTTCTTGAACTGAAATCTTTTCAAATATTGGCTGGTCCTCCTGCTCTTCTCTAGATGTATTATCCGTTTTCATATTGTTGTACTGTAAAGTCATAGATGTTTTGGAGGTGTCCACACGCAAACACTTTTCATTCTACGTACACTTGAGAATGCTTGGGCAAGCAGTATTGCAAGAGTGAGGAGAATCAGAATTGGAACAAAAAACTGGGATAGCTCTCCTGTTCGTAGTATATACACATTAAACACTCCGTGCAATACGGTAACAATGCCAAATCCCGCAAAAAGAAATCTCCATCGCAAGCGCTCATAAAAGTAGGAGAGTACCAAGAAATATCCAAGAAGTCCCGAGAGCAGAGCATGTAAAAAAGTGGAGAAAAAGAAACGCAGAACAGTTAGCAAAAATATATGGGAAATTTGAGCCCCCGCCTCTTCAAAAAATCTAAGGTAGAGCATGTTTTCCAGCGCGGCAAACCCTAAAGCGGCAACAATCATGTAAATCATAATATCTATGGGTTCGTCGATCTCTCTACTTCTTATGGCCCCCCAGCGAACGGTAAGATATTTTATGGCTTCTTCTAAAAAAGCAATGCCAATAAACATAAACAGAAATGTAAACAGCGCGGGAGATAGGGGAAGAGAAGAGAATATCTCATAAAATGCTCGTTGAATGTAATACGCGGGAATGGTCATGATCATACCCAGAAAAAACACCCTAAGAATCATTCGCTTGGGTTCGGGGTGTATATCTTTTTTTAAGTAGTACAAAAGCCAGACAATGCTGGGGAGAAGACCAAGAATGCCAATAAGAAGAATATTCATTTTAAAAGGTTGGCCACTTCTCAATCATAAGGAACGGAGCTTTCCCTTGCAGGGGAAGCTTCTGGTAGAGCTCTTCGGTGACAAACGGAACAAAGGGGTGCAAGAGTTTAAGAATGTCTCCAAATATAAGCAGCAAGAGGAGCTGACGGGATTGTCTTTTTTTCTTGTCTTCTCCCTGTAACATGGGTTTTGATTGTTCAACAATTTTGTCGGCAAATGTGTGCCACGTGTAGTGATACAGGTGTTCTGCCGCGCTAGAAAGACGCAAAGAATCCATTAAAGTTGTTGTTTTTTTTACCGTTCTTTTGAATTCTTGAAGAATCTTTTTATCTTCGGGTGCAAGTTTTGCTTTTGGATTATAGTCTTGCGTGTGCAGAAGAATGAACCGGGCAATGTTCCAGAGTTTGTTCACAAAGTTACGGTATCCTCGCACTCGGTCTTCCGAAAGCTTAATGTCGTTTCCGGGAGCTGCTCCAATAAGCAGGGAGAGGCGAGTGGCGTCTGCTCCGTATGTGCGTGCCATATCTAAGGGATTGATAATATTGCCCAGAGACTTGGACATTTTTCTTCCCTGATCATCTCGTACCATGCCGTGTAGGTACACGGTCTTGAACGGAACTTCTCCCGCAAGAGCGGTTGTCATAAGAATCATCCTGGCCACCCAGAAGAAGATAATGTCATATCCTGTTTCTAGAACCAAAGTGGGGTGAAACGTCGCAAGGTCTGTTGTTTTTTTTGGCCATCCCAAGGTAGAGAGTGTCCAGAGGCCAGAAGAGAACCAGGTGTCAAGGGTGTCTGGATCTTGTGTCCATCCCTCTCCTTTTGGGGGAATAATAGCGACTTGAACTTCTTTGCCTTTGTACCAAACGGGGATTTGGTGTCCAAACCAGATTTGGCGAGAAATGCACCAGTCGTGCAGGTTCTGGATCCAATGATAATAAATTTTCTCAAAGCGCTTGGGAACAATCGCTACCTGCCCCGTTTTTACTACGTGGAGCATAAGCTTTTTGAGGGTAACCTGCTGACCCTTTTTTATGCCTTTAATTCCCGCATGTGGAAAGGGAAATTCTTTTGTCACATGTACAAACCATTGACGCATAATCTGGGGTTCCATAATGCCTCCTCCGCGAGAGTTAACGGCTGTTCTGTGGGTGTATGACTCATCAATTCTTTCTACTAATCCTTTTGCCTGAAGCTTTTCTACCACCATTGCCCTTGCCTTCTTGATATGTATACCCGCCAGGTCCCCCGCAATGGGTAGGAGCTTGCCGTGCAAATCAATAATCTGTTCTTTATCTAGTTGGTGGCGTTCTGCAATTTCAAAGTCTGTTTTGTCATGCCAGGGGGTGATGGTCATAACGCCCGTGCCAAACTCTTGATCAACAGATTCATCTTTTATAATCGTGGCGGTTACGGGTCCTTCTATCCACTCAACCTCAATTAGCTGCCCATGCTTATACTGCTTGTATCGCTTATCTTTAGGATGCATAACCACGTATTTGTCTCCAAACTTGGTTTCTGGGCGCGCGGTGCCAATGGTAAATGGTCCGTACTTTAGATAGTAAAACGGGGTTTGTTGTTCTTTCCAATCTATCTCGTCATCCGAAACAGTAGTTTGCATCTTGGGATCCCAGTTTACAATGCGATCTCCTTGATAGATGAGTCCATCTTTATACATACGGTGAAAGGCAGTGCGTACCGCAAGACTTCTTTTTTCGTCCAGTGTGTATGCTTCTCTACTCCAATCCAAAGACGATCCCATCTTTTTTAGTTGATTTACAATGGTGTCGTGACTCTCTTGCGCAAACGTTTGCACACGTTTTAAAAACTGTTCTTTTCCCAGATCGTGACGTGTCTTTCCTTCTTTTTTGTAGAGGATTTCTTCTACTTTGGATTCTGTAGCAATGGCCGCGTGGTCGGTGCCGGGAATCCAGACCGTTTTGTATCCTTGCATTCTGGCGCGCCTAACCAAAACGTCTTCTACCGCAAGCATGGCTGCGTGTCCCATGTGAAGGGTGCCCGTTACATTGGGTGGGGGCAAAACAATAGAGAAGGGTTTTGCGTTCTTTTTACAAATTCCCTTTTTCACGCAGACATCTGGATTAAAGAATCCGCTCTTTTCCCATTCCCCATAGATTCTGTCTTCTGTTTCTTGGGGGTTGTATGATTTTGCCAATTCTTTCATAAGGTTGCATTATGAAACTCTTTGCTCAAATATACTTTTGGGAGGGCACGCTGTAAAATCTTGCTAGATTTTCAGCTCGTTCTCACGCCGTCGCGCTCCGAAAGGCCCCCCAAAAGCATATCCTTCACACAAGTTTCGTAATGTAAAGTTTTATAGTATCTATTCTAGCCTTAAATTGGGCACTGCTTCAAGGGGGCTGTTGGAAGCAGGCGTGCCATGTTCAAGAATGTGTACAAGACCGGGAAGAGCCGAGATAAGGCCATTATCCCCACTAAGAGAAGGAAGAGAAACAAGCAATGGTGTGTGAGGGAGTGCCATAGAGAACCGATCATTCAGATATTTATTTGCTGCTACTCCTCCCCCAAGTACCACAGAAGACGCGTTATACTCTTCTGCTGCTGCAAGTGTTTTCTTTACCAGAATGTCGGCAATGGCTTCTTGTATCTTATAGGACATTTCTTGAACATATTCTTCTGATTCTCTTTCTGCTTGCGCTCGCGCTTTGTAGTCGTACAGTACCGCGGTTTTAAGTCCAGAAAAGCTAAAATCATAGTCTTTTGTGTGTTCCATTGGCCGTGGCAGTTTAATTTGGAATTTTGACTTGTCATTTTGATTTTTGATTTTTGATTTTTGATTTTGAGCGGCATTAGCCGCGATGGCTGGTCCTCCAGGATAGGGAAGGCCCAAGATTCTGGCTGTCTTGTCAAAGCATTCTCCTGCCGCATCGTCTCGTGTTTCTCCAATAATGTTGTACAACCCAAACGCGGGCATGTGAATAATTTGCGTGTGTCCCCCAGAAACAATCAGAACAATAGCAGGAAATACCTGCTTTTGTGTGTTTGGAACTTGGAATTTGTGATCCGTGATTGGTGATTGGTGATTAGTGATTAGTGATTTGTGATTTGTTTGTGATTTGTGATTTTTTTGAAAATTGAAAATTGGAAATTGGAAATTCTCATTAGTTTGCGTTAGCAAACTAATGAGTAAATGTCCTTCTATGTGGTTTGTGGGTACAAGGGGGCAAGACCAGTCACGCGCCAGAGCAGAAGCAAAATTAATGCCACTCCATAGACAGGGGGAGAGTCCCGGTCCCACTGTAACAGATATTGCGTTGATATCTTTGAGAGAAAGCCTTGCGTCTTCCATGACGCCAGACAGTACAAGAGGAAGATTCTTTTCGTGCTCTCTCTTGGCGAGAGAAGGATACACACCTCCATACGGGGCGTGAAGAGATGCTTGAGAAGAAACGCGGTGGGCAAGTATGTGAAACGCAATGCCCTCTTCTTTCTTTTCTCCTTCAATAATGGTAATGCCCGTGTCGTCGCACGAGGTTTCAATGCCAAGAATTATCATATTGGGTTGAGCATAGCCGAAGGGTTGCTTTTTTGCAATTTTTTGGTAAAATATCCAAGTTGGCTTTCAATAGGCCGCCAAGCAGTTGGCTTTGGTCCCGTCGTCTAGCCTGGTCTAGGACGCCAGGTTTTCATCCTGGTAACACGGGTTCGAATCCCGTCGGGACCACATCCGCTCTGTATATCAAGAATGGTTGTTCTCCTATACTCCAGAACCCTGGGCATTTCTAAACGCTCACCGCGGAGGGTTCGCTAAAATGCCCGCGCAAGTAAAGCAGTTTACTTGCGCCCCGTCGGGACCACCACGCAATATTACTCCATATGCAGCTTCTTGCGCATTTCTTCTATGCGAGCTTTTAAAAGAGGGTGATTGGAGAGGGTAATATCTTCTTCTACCAGAGCCAGAGCCGCTTCTCTTGCTTCTTCTACCAGGGGTATGTTGGTAAGTTGTTGCATAGCAAAGTCGGGAAGTCCCCACTGTTTTACGCCCGTAAAATCTCCGGGGCCTCGCAGCTTAAGATCTTTTTCCGCAAGCTCAAATCCGTTTTCTGATTCTCTAATAGCTTTGAGGCGCTGCTTTGTTTTAAAAGAAGAAGATTCCGTAAATAGCAAGCAGAAAGATTGACGATTGGATCGCCCCACGCGCCCTCTAAATTGGTGCAGCTGGGCCAATCCAAAGTGCTCTGTCCCCTCAATGAGCATAACGGTTGCGTTTGGAATGTCTACACCCACCTCTACCACAGAGGTAGAGACAAGTATTTTAATCTTGCCAGCCCGCATCTGTTTCATGGTGCGCTCTTTTTCTGTTCCCGAAATTTTGCCATGTAACATGCCAACAGCATACTCGGGAAAAATCTTTTTTGAGAGAAGCTCGTACTCCTCCAAAACAGCTTTGGCGTTTGCCCAGTTTTTGCTTGTGCTTTGGAATCTGGAATTTACTTGTGATCCGTGATCTGTGATTTGTGATTCGTTGCTTTTCTCTATACGTGGGCAGATCACAAATACCTGTCCTCCCTTTTTTATCTCTTCTCGCACAAATTGGTAGGCACTTTCTCTGTCTTCGGGAGCCACGATTTTTGTTTCTATTTTCTTTCTTCCCGCGGGGAGCTCCTTGATAAGAGAAAGGTCCAGATCCCCATACACGGTAAGCGCCAGGGTGCGAGGAATGGGGGTGGCGGTCATAGAGAGCAGGTGGGGAATAAGAGTAGATCTATGCAAAAGCTGGGCCCTTTGCTTTACGCCAAATCGATGCTGTTCGTCTACTACCACCAGGGCAAGATTTGCAAACTTTACTTCTTTTTGAATAATAGCGTGCGTGCCAATAAGTATATCAATCCCTCCTTCTCTTGCCTTCTCCAGAAGTTTCCTGCGCGATATTTCTATGTGTTGTCCCGGAAGCTTTTTTGACATAAAGTGATCAACGCTTCCCGTGAGTAGCCCAAGATTAATCTTAAAGGGAGCCAGCAGAGCAGTAACGGTTTGAAAGTGTTGTTTTGCCAATATTTCGGTGGGCGCCAAAAAGGCAACCTGGTATCCCGCTTTAACCGCGGAGAGGGCTGCCATAGCCGCAACCACGGTTTTGCCAGAACCCACGTCTCCCTGCAAAAGGCGGTTCATGGGGCGGGGCTTTTCCATGTCTTTGAGAATCTGCCAGGCTGACTTTTTCTGCGAGTCCGTGAGCTTGAAAGGAAGAGAATCTGTGCACCTCTTCATAAGTTCGGCTAAAAAGGGAATGGCGGGGGCCTTTATTCTGGCAATTTTCTTTCTCTCTGAAACCACAAAGAGCAGAATGGTAAAGAGCTCTTCAAAAGCAAAGCGCTCTCGCGCCCGTTTTTCTTCTTTTAGTGAAGAAGGAAAGTGAATTTGTTGAAGAGCTTGAGAAAGAGAAGGAAAGTTCTTTTCTTTTAAGATATGTAAAGGGAGAGAGTCGGAGAGTGTTGCCAGGACAGACGAGAGAGCTGTAAAAGTAAGGTATCTCAAGAGCTTGGATGTGACTCCCGCGGTTTCGGCGTATACGGGAACCAGGCGTCCTGTGTGTGCCAAAAGAGTGTTTTCTTTTACTTTCTCATATTCGGGGTTTGAAAGAAAAAGGCCTTTTGAATCTTGTGCTACCTTGCCCGCGAGCGAGAGCTTTTCTCCCGGCTTGAGCGCTTCTAGCAGATAAGGCTGGTTAAACCATACAATACGCGTAGCTCCCGTAGTGTCTTCTACCAGAGCATGCACCAGAACCATCTGCTTTTTAAATGTGCGCTCCTTGGCAATGGATTTAAGGGTTCCTTGTATGCAAACAACCTCTCCTTCTTTAAGAGAGGCAATAGAGGTAACGCGGGACAGGTCCAGGTATTCTCGAGGGAAGTGAAAAAGAAGATCGCGAATACTCGCGATTCCCAGCTTCTGTATCTTTTTTGCAATAATCTCTCCCACGCGAGGAAGAGCGGTAACGGGGGAAGAAAGCTGCATTTGCGGAATACACAGTTACACGGATATTTATTTTATGTTTTGTATTTTGTGTTTCAAAAACTTACTCTCGGCAAGTTTCTTGCAAGGCGGTATTCATTGTACAAAGTTCGAATGTATTTTGAAAGCAACCCTGATACCGACTAATCGCACGCGCGGAGCGCGTGGTGGCTCTAAACTGCCTTGTACGCTCCGATTGCGTGGTGGAGCGAGACAATGCGCCTCGGACACGCTCGCGGACTCGCGTGTGCAAAGACCAAAAAATTTCCTTGCATTTTTCTCGCG
>JAUYLB010000002.1 GCA_030699785.1 bacterium | reverse complement strand
CCCCCCTCTTTGAACTTCCGAAGTCCCAATACCTACACAAAACTATGCACAAAACTAAAAAACTAAATCGGATTAAACTTAATCCGATTTAGTTTAATCCGATCAAGGATGGGGTTATAGGCGGCTGTGCAAACCAGGTTTACTCGGATAAATGATTTGTGGTACCTGTTCCATGATTTGTGATATGTGATGTGTGATTGGTTTGTGCTTTTCACCATGATTGCCATTGGAAGAAAAAATGGGCTGTGGTACAATATGGACACAGTGCAAAACACAAACACTATAAAAGAAACGCCATGAAAGAATACTCCAAAGACGAGACGTGGAAAATCTACAAAACTCTGCCCCAAGAACTGCAAGAGGCAATGTTTTCTGAAGAGACCGCGGATCACATTTTTAAGGCATGTGAGAGAAGCGACGTGAATGAGGTTTCTAAAGTTGCCTACTACACGGGGCTTGTGTTGCTGGGACTTGTGCTCCCTGCCGACTTTCAGTCTGTGCTCCAGAAAGAGATAGGGCTGCCAAAAAAGAATGCTCAAGATGTGGCGCAAGAAATACAGCGGTTTGTGTTCTTTCCTGTGCGCCGATATATCCAAGAACTCCACGGCGAAGTAGCTCAAGAAAAACCGGGCAGACAGATAACTCCCGCAAGTCCTGGTGGCGCAGAAAAAACAGCGCCGGCAAATGCTTCTCCCGCGCAGTCTCCGTACCATGTACAAGAGAAGGTAAAACAAGAACCTATTGTAGAAGAAGAGGTAAAGGAACAGCCCCCCAAAGAGCCTAAGTCAGAAGATCCCTACCATGAACCCCTAGAGTAGGTATGAGATTTCAAGTACCTCAATTTATAGAACGAGAATCCCGAGTCATAGGCCCCCTTACTTTTAAGCAGTTTGGCTACCTTGGTGTGGCTGGAGCCGTGGCATTCTTCTTTTACTTTACGGCTCCCCTTATGGTCTTTTTAGTAGTGGGGCTGGTTATGGCAGCGCTGGGGCTTTCATTTGCATTTGTAAAAATAGGGCCCAGAACGTTTCCGGAGTTTCTGGCAAGCGTTGTGCAGTTTGGGCTTGGCACCAAAACATATATGTGGAGAAAAGGAAAGCAAAAGGGAAAGCCGGGATCCCAACAGTCCCAGTATGTGCAGTCGCCAGAAGGAGAAGCCCCCAGAGCAAAAGCTATGATGATAAAAGAGAGCAAGATTCATGATCTGGCTTTAAAAATAGAGACTAAGAAGAGAGTTTAATTAACCTATTAGTTCTTATGGCTGAAGCTTCGGCGCAACAATTTTTAGAAATAAAAGACGTAAAAGAGGGGGTTCTTCTCTTGAAGGGAGGGGGGGTGCGAGGTATTATGCTTGTTTCTTCTCAAAACTTTGCTCTTAAGTCAGAAGAAGAGCAAGAGGCAATTACCTACCAGTTCCAGAGTTTTTTAAACTCCCTGGATTTTTCTGTACAAATCACCCTGCAGTCTCGCCCCCTTAATATCACAGGATACATAGATTACTTAAAAGATTTAGAAAAAAAACAAGAGTCTGATCTCTTGCGCCAACAGACAACAGACTACCGAGAGTTTGTAGAACAGCTTATTCAGGGGGGGTCTATTATGGCAAAGAACTTCTTTGTATCTGTGCCCTTCTCTTGGGGAGAAACGGTGTCTGATACGGGAAGCCAGGTCTTTCGTAAGCCACAGGGAGCAAGCTCGCTTTCCGACGAACAGTTCCAACGCATGAAGAACCAGCTCTGGCAGAGAATGGAATTTGTTGCCTTGGGCCTGCGACGGTGTGGTCTACAGGTGGCAGTTCTGGGCACAGAAGAGCTGATAGAATTATTTTGGAACTGGCACCACCCCAAAGAGTCAGAAGTTGGGTACTATCCTCAACTCCCCCCAGAAGTATTACAGTAATTTATGAAGCTTCCCTTCCTTGCCAAGAAAAAACGAGAAGAGGTACCAAATCGTGTCTTTGAAACAGACGAGACGAGCGTTCTTGATATTGTGGCTCCTTCTTCTATCCGCGTTGCTCCAGACCATTTGGACATGAACGGAAGGTTGGCAAAATCTTTCTTTGTCTTTTCGTACCCGCGCTATCTTACAGCCGCCTGGTTGGCTCCCGTGGTAAACCTGGATGTGCCCATAGACCTCTCTATATTTATTCATCCTGTTGAAACGGGAACTATTTTGCGACAGTTACGAAGGCGCGTCACAGAAATTCAAGCTGAACTTTCAGAAAAACAAGAGAAGGGCCTTATTCGAGACCCTGAACTGCAAACGGGCTTCCAGGATCTAGAAGATCTGCGAGACCGTCTGCAGACGGCCCAAGAAAAGATGTTTCGCTTTGGGCTGTACATCACCATCTACGGAGAAACACAAGAAGAGTTGCGACAGATTGAAACATCTCTACGATCTATCTTTGAGTCCCGGCTTATTTACGTGAAGCCGGCTCTTTACCAGCAAAAAGAGGGATTTAACTCGGCTCTTCCGTATGGGAGAGATTTGTTGCAGATTCACACTCCTTTAAATACCGAACCACTCTCTTCTACGTTTCCCTTTGTCTCGTTTGACTTAAGCTCAAACGAAGGCATTCTCTACGGTATTAATCGCCACAACAACTCTCTGATTCTCTTTGACCGCTTCTCTTTAGAAAACGCCAACGAAACAATTTTTGCCACGTCGGGATCCGGAAAGTCCTATATGACCAAAACCGCCATTATGCGCTACCTTATGACGGGGGTAGATGTTGTGGTGCTAGATCCCGAAAACGAGTACCGCCCCCTTACAGAGGCCGCGGGAGGAGAGTTCTTTTCTATCTCTTTAGGGTCTGACAATCACATCAACCCCTTTGACCTTCCAGAACCAAGGCGGGATGAAAAACCTTCGGACGTACTGCGAACAAACATTATTAACCTGGTGGGGTTGATGCGCATTATGTTTGGTGGACTCACTCCGGAAGAAGACGCCATTATGGACCGCGCCATTGCCGAAACCTACGCGGCAAGAGATATTACCCCAACATCAGACCCCACAACATGGAAAAACAATATTCCTCTCATGCAAGATTTAGAAGAGGTGCTTTTGTCTATGGAAGGCACAGAGTCTCTGGTAAATCGCATTCGCAAGTTTACCAAGGGCACATATGCCAACTTCTTTAACCAGCACAGCAATATTGACCTTACCAAAAACTTTGTGGTGTTTGGTATTAGAGACATGGAAGAAGGTCTGCGCCCCATTGCTATGTACATTATTATGCGATACATCTGGAACATTGTGCGCTCATCTTTAAAAAAGAGAATCCTGGTTATTGATGAAGCATGGTGGATTATGCAGTCAGAAGAAGGAGCTTCTTTCCTCTTTGGTCTTGTAAAGCGAGCGCGCAAATACTGGCTGGGCGTTACCACTATTACCCAAGACGTGGGGGATTTTATGAAGTCAGACTACGGCAGACCCATTATTACAAACTCCGCCATTCAAATATTGCTTAAGCAGTCACCCGCCACCATTGACGTGGTGCAAAAAGCGTTTAATCTAACCAGCCAAGAAAAAACACTTCTCTTAGAAACAGAGGTGGGGGAGGGAATTTTCTTTGCCGGGCAAAAGCATGTCGCGCTAAAAGTAGTGGCGTCTCCAACAGAACACCGCATTGTCTCTTCTTCTCCTAAAGATGTTGTTCAAAGAAGAGAAGAAGAGGATTTAGAATAGCATATGGCAGACGAACAAGCCCCCCCTATATCGTTTCTTGATCCTGATGTTCTTGCGCTTGCCATTCCGTTTGCCATTATACTTGATATTCTTGGATACCTTGGCCTTTTCTTTACACTTGGTATTGGTGGTATTATCGCGGGGCTAATACTTGGGATTCCCTTAACACTCTGGATGGCATCTAAAGATATGAATTGGGAGATGGCGCGGCATAGAGTTGGATCTTTAAAAAAAGGTAAAAACTTGGGAGCCGAACAAGCAGCTCGTGTAAAAAAAGTTGCCCTAAAACGAGTTACGGGGCGCAGTGTTAAAAGATATCTTCTGGGGAGCTTTTTGGTGTTTCTGCCCTATTGGACATGGGCCGTATTCCAATTGGTGCAAACAGGATCTTCTGCTCTTCCAGATGATGCAGCTCTTCCAGAAAAAGAAGAAGAAACAGCCCCAGAAGAAGAGGAGCAGACTACCCAAGAAAAAGAGGGAGTTAAGAGCGTAAACACAGGAGGTGTGAATGAGCAGTTAGATGAGGCAGCTTAGTGAGGACAGTCCCTCTTGAAATACAAAATTCGAAGCACGAATATCGAAATACGAAACAAGCACGAATGACAGAAATTCAAAATCCAAAACGATATGATTTAGAGGAAAGAACCCAAGAATTCGCGAGAAGGGTGCGTATGTTTGTGATGAGACTTCCAAAAACAATAGCAACTGTTGAAGATGGAAAACAAGTGATAAGAAGCTCTGGCTCTGTGGGCGCAAACTACATTGAAGCAAATGAAGCAATGAGTAAGAAGGATTTTCAGATGAGAATAAAGATTTCCCGCAAAGAGGCAAAGGAATCAAGGTACTGGCTTCAGCTTATAGACACTACAAATAATATGGAACTTGGGAAAAGTCGTTCCTCTCTTATCCAAGAAGCAACCGAACTCATGAACATTTTTGGAGCAATACTTCAAAAGTAGCTGTATATAATTTTAAACATTATAATTTCGAATTTGTTTCGTATTTCGATATTCGATATTCGGATTTAACACTACCTTGTGCTTTTCTCGGCACCAGTCACAGTGTTGTCTTAATATAAGAGAAAACGTATACTATATACTATATGATTCGCAAACTTATTTTTTCTGCCATTGCCTCGATTGTTCTTTTCTTCCCTATGGCAACAAGCGCGCTCAACCTCAACTTGCAGTACCCCAAGTTTGGGGGCAAGAGCCTAAACGATATCGCAGGTGGCGCGGATGGTCTTGCAGTGCTCATTCCGTGGCTGTACAACGCGCTCATTGGCCTTTCGGGCCTGGCCGCATTTGTTATGCTGGTTGCGGGGGGAGTTACCTGGATGACCGCGGGAGTAAACCCAAGCGCCATTGGAAAAGCAAAAGATATGATTGGCAGCGCCATTTTGGGCCTTTTGCTTGTGCTCACCTCATATATCATTCTACAAATCATTAACCCAGACCTTCTCACTCCAACTTTGCCTCTTCCTTAGAAAAAAACTACAGATACAAAAAACACAGGCGCGTTTAGCGCCTGTGTTTTGTTTTGTCTGATATAAAAATTCTAGTGGTCTAGGGAGCCGGTTTTACGATTACTCTCCTGCTCTTGCCTTCTCCAATACTCTCGGAAACAATATCTGCCCTGTCTACAAGCTCCATATGAATAACTCTGCGCTCTGCGGGGGGCATGGGAGGAAACTCCTTTTCTTTTTTTAGAAGAGAGACCTCATCTGCCACAGTGCGAGCAATTTCTCTAATATAGTGCTCTCTGCTTCTCTTGTAATTATTTACATCTAAACAGATATAGAGGTGATGGTCGGGAACGCGCTTACGCAAGATAACCTTTAATACGTACTCGAGATCGGCAAGGATTTTCCCTCGCTCTCCAATGAGCTCTTTAGGGGTTGCTGTTGCAATATTTATCAGGATAGACGCCTCTTCTTTTTCTTCAACCGAGACATCTCCTTCTACCCCAAGTTTTTGCAAAAATACGCGCACTTCTTTTTCAATTGTTGAGAACATTTCTTTCTCTGTCATTCTCTCTTTGTACCAGAACTGGAGAAAATTTCAAGTCTTTTTTTGTAGGATGTTGTCTCCTTTGCGCTGCAGGTGCCATTGTTGCCATAAAGAAAAGATGCTTGTTGTAACCCAATATACGCCTATTGCGGATGGAAGCTGAGAAACAATAGCAACGGTCACGGCAGGAAAGATAGCGGTCATTTGTTTTTGCATTGCCTGCGCCATATCAGAAGAAGATTTCACCGTGGTGTTCATCTGCATTGCGTGCTTTGTTTGAATAAATTGGAAAAGTCCTGCCGCAATAGCAATCCCCCATGACTTTTCGTCAAGCATGAGTATGCCAAAAAATGATGGGTCAATCACCCCCGGGTGAGGAATAAAAGAGTAGAGATATAGGGCAAGTTCATCTGTTCCCAGTCCGTTCCAAAACACTCGATAGAGGGCTATAAGAATGGGAAGCTGAAGAAAAAGAGGGCCCAGGCCAGCGAACGGGTTCACCTTCTCTTTTTTGTATAGGTCAAGAATTTCCTTTGCCTGCTGTTCCTTGTTTTCTTTGTACTTCTCTTGTAGTTCCTTGACCTGTGGCTGCAGGGCAGCAAGCCTTCTCTGGGCGATAATCGCTTTCGCGCTCAAAGGATAGAGCGCAAAGCGCAAGAGAAGCGTAAGGAGAATAATAGCAATCCCAAACTCATGCCCCGGAACAAGGTGGTAGAGAATAACAAGTCCGTTAAAAAGCGGTTCGTATAAAAATGTGGTGAAAAGAGTTGAAATCATTGAGTGATCACTATCAAGAACTCTCGCAGGGCGGATTGCACCGATTCTCGAAGCCATACAGACTCATACAACCTTGCTTCTCTTCCCGGCAAGACGATAATAAGCGCATCCCCCGATTTGGAAATCGAGGGAAGGTTTACTCTTAAAAATTCCGAAATAACTCTGCGAATTCTGTTGCGAGAGACAGCGCTTTTAAAAACTTTTTTACTTACCACAATGCCAGTCCTTAACTCTCCTTTTCCCTTCTGAAGAAACTTTATAAGAACAGCTCCTCTCCGTACACCCCTTCCTTTAGAGAAGACTGCTTGGATATCCTTCTCTTTTCTAAGGCGATGTTGCTTATTAAGCATGTGTCACTATGTCGCGAGGCGTTCTCGTCCTTTTGCTCTTCTGCGAGAGAGGACTCGGCGACCGGTTTTTGTTTTTGCTCGTACCAAAAATCCGTGCGTTCTCTTTCGCTTTTTCTTCTTTGGTTGGTATGTCTGACTCATGCAATCAAGTATACAAGAAACTTCTTTCTAGGTCAACCAGGAGGGGTCTGGCTTTCTTGTTTGTATTGTCCCCTTGTTATTCACATGTTATACACAGGGAGAAGATGTTTTCCCCTATTTTCCACACCTTTGTCTTCTGTGCTATAATCTTTGTAGGAAGTTTCTCTCATAATCACACCAACACTCATGACAAAAGAAGAGCTTTGGCAGACAGTATTATCCCAGTTGCAGTTTAAAATATCACCCGCAAACTTCGCTACTTGGCTTAAGAACACTCATGTTCTCACCAAAGGAGATGGGTCGGTTGTTATTTCTGTCCCAAATAACTTTTCTAAAGAATGGTTGGAAAACAAGTATCATAAAACTATTTTACAGATCCTTCGGTCTACTGACGATTCTATTAAGGAGGCATTTTATACCGTAGAACGCTCCCAACCAACACAAGACCCATACCACCCCCTGAATAGTATGGGGCAAAGCTCCTCTCCTCAAGATAGTGGGGACCAACTTGAGCTCCAGGGGGTGCGTATTCACAAGGCAACCAATCTAAATCCACGGTATGTGTTTGACAACTTTATTGTGGGTCCGTTTAATGAGCTTGCTCACGCCGCCGCCTGGGCGATTGTACAAAATCCCGGAACCATATATAACCCCTTGTTTGTATATGGAGGGGTGGGTCTTGGAAAAACACATCTTTTGCAAGCCACGGGAAATGAGATCAATAAAGAGGCACCTGAGAAAAAAATTCGGTATATTTCTTCAGAACGCTTTACTTCGGAGGTTGTAACGGGTATTCGTAACCACACCATTAACGCGTTTCGCGCGCTCTATAGAGATGTTGACGTTCTTATTATTGACGACATCCAATTTCTTGCCGGAAAAGAAAAAACCCAAGAAGAGCTCTTTCATACCTTTAACGCGCTTCATGAAAAAGGAAAGCAGGTAATTTTCTCTTCTGACCGGCCGCCCAAGGCTATTCCTGCCCTAGAAGAGCGCTTGCGGTCCCGCTTTGAAGGAGGGATGATCGCCGATATTTCTCTCCCCGACTTTGAAACCCGCATGGCTATTTTGAAGGTAAAAACCCAAGAAAGGGGCTCTCCTGTTTCGGATGAGATTTGTGATTATATCGCTTCGAATATTCATCGAAACGTTCGAGAGCTGGAGGGTGCCCTTAATAAAATTATTGCCTTTTGGCGCCTTCATAATAGAGAGCCTTCGTTGCCAGATATGAAGGCAATGCTTAAGAGTGTTATCAACAACCCCAATAGGCAGGTTACACCCAAAAAGATTTTAGAGGCCGTATCTGAGTTCTATGATATAAAAGAAAAAGAGATGATTGCCTCTTCTCGAAAAAGAGAGATTGTGCGTCCTCGGCAGATTGCTATGTATTTGTTTCGACAAGAACTCAAAAGCTCCTTCCCGTTTATTGGGAAAAAGTTTGGTGGAAAAGATCACACAACAGCAATGTATGCGTTTGAGCGCATCTCAAAAGAAGCGCAAGGGTCAGAGATGTTTCAAGACGAGTTGTCGTTGATAAGACAGAGGATATATGGTGGATAATGTGGGGAGTATTTTGGAAAATCTGTATCCCTGATTTTTTCCACAAAATATATCCCTTGTCTTCCCCTAGAATTTTCTTTCCTATTTTCTCTTATCATTTTTGTTTTCCACATACATAATAACAATAAGAAAGAAGTAATAAATAAATTTATGAATACCCAGGTTTCTAAAAATAATTTTAAAGAAGGTATTTCTCTCACCGAGCGCGTGACTGCAAAATCTTCTTCCCTCCCCATATTGGCAAGTATTCTTCTTTGCGCAAAGAAGAGTTCCTTAGAGATTATAGGTACAGACCTAGAGATTGGTGTTAGATATAGAGTGCTGGCCAACGCGCAAGACGAAGGAAATATAGCCGTTCCCGCAAAGTCTCTTTCTTCTTTTATATCAATTATCTCAGGAGATCAGGTATTTCTTGAAACAAAAGGAGAGGGCTTGGTAGTGAAAAGCGGAGGGTTTGAAACAAAACTCAAAACCCTTTCCGCGGAAGAGTTTCCAATTATTCCATCTCTGAAAGGAGATGAAAAAGTTGTGTCTATGTCGGCGCGAGAGCTTTGTGATGGAATAAGTCAGGTTGTGGGGTTTGCGGGAACAATGCAGGCCCATCCCGAACTTTCAGGGGTTTATTTCTCTTTTTCCGGGGAGGAGCTTCGGGTTGCTTCTACGGATATTTTTCGATTGGCTGAGCGGATAATTATTCTTCCTAAAAAAATAGCGGAAGAAGCAAACTTTATTCTTCCTCAAAAAGCGGCGAAAGAACTCCTTTCTTTATTTGGGGATAGAGATGGAGATGTTTTTCTTCACATATCCTCTACACAAATTACCTGTGAATACAACAAAGAAAAAGACCCCCTTGTGCCTCACATCCAACTGGTGTCCCGAGTTATGGAAGGAGAGTTTCCCGCGTATGGGAGCCACATTCCCACCACAGGAAAGGCGTCTTTTCGGATGTCTAAGGAAGACGCTCTCTCTCACTTTCGAGCCGCGGGCATTTTTGCGGGGAAGTCAAACGAGGTTCGATTGGTTATCCGTCCAAAAAAAGGAGACATTTCGGTACTGGCTCAGAATACAGAAACAGGAGAGAGCTCCTCTCGCTTCCAGGGGGAAGGAGAGGGAGAAGAGCTACGAGTATCGTTTAACTGGAAGTTTTTAGTAGATGGACTCTCTCAAATAAAAACAGAGCACGTAGATATGCTTTGTAGTAGCGAAGAAGGCCCCACTCTCTTGCGTCCTGTGGGTGCTAAAAACTTTTTTTATCTCATTGCCCCCCTGCGCGCCTAAAAAACTTAAATTCGAATATTGAATATCGAAATTCGAAACAAATTCTAAATTATAATGTTCAAAACAATTCTGTCATCCCCGATCCACTTGTCATCCCCGACTCGATCGGGGATCCAGTGTCCTAGATTCCCAGTCAAGCTGGGGATGACAATGTGGTTTATGATTTATAATTTTTGTCATTATAATTTGTTTCGTATTTCGAATTTCGTGCTTCGGATTTTTCACACCATAACTAATTACCAATAAGAGGAAGCGCTTGCTTCATAAATGCGCTCCAAATGGGAACAGCAACTGTTGTGGACGCGGCCCCACTCATGGGAGCATTGTTGTTGTTTCCCGTCCACACACCAACCACAATATCTTTGGTGTACCCAATTGTCCATCCATCTCGAAATTCTTGCGTTGTTCCGGTCTTTACAGAGACTCCGGGAATATTAAGAAGGGAGTTCGCTCCAAACATTGGAGCCCTTGCGGTATTATCCGCAAGAATACTTGTTATAAGTGACGCAACAAAAGGAGAGATCACCTGGGTTGAGGATGGGGTACGCTTAAATGCGACCCTTCCGGTGCTGGTTTTAATAGAAGAAACAGAAAACGGAGATGCTTTTCTTCCTTCAAACGCGAACACACCATACGCGGAAGTGATATCTATAAGACGAACTTCTCCTCCTCCAAGCACAAGAGATGGGCCATAGTGAGAAAGGGGGCGGTTGAGGGTTGTGATACCAAGATCCTTTGCCGTCTGAATACTATCTTCTATCCCCGCGATATTCACAAGTACCTTAATGGCGGGAATATTCAAGGATTGGGCCAGAGCCTCTCTAAGAGTGACGGGGCCCCTAAACTTCCCGTCAAAGTTTTGGGGAACGTATTGTTCTCCACCCCAAATACCAAAGTCGGTCTCTTCGTCTTCTACAATTGTTGTATCGCTTGCTCCTTTTTTGAACGCGGTTGCATAAACAAACGGCTTAAATGCAGATCCGGGTTGTCTTCCCGAGTGATAGGTTGCCGCATTTAGTTTGGGGTCAAACAGGCAGGTCTTTCCCGATATACATCCCTTGGGGTACGGATCTCCATGCCAGTCTTTTGATCCTACAAGAGCAAGAATTTCTCCTGTGCGAGGATTAATGGCAACAAGAGCGGCATTGTGCGCGTCAAAAGAAGCGTTGCGCTCTGCCATGGTAGAAATAACGGATTCGGCGCGCTGTTGTAACTCCCAATCGAGCGTGGTGATAATAGACAGACCTTGTTCTCTCAAAAATTCTTCTCCATGGGTTAGAGCAAGCTCTTCTACAACATCCAGTACAAAATGGGGAGCTCGAATATCGCTCGCTCCTTTTGAGAACACAACCTCTCGCCCTCTCGCTTCCTCTGCTTCTTCTTGAGAAAGGTATCCCTCTTTTGCCATACGACCAATGACATAGTCTTTTAAAGAGAGAAGTTGTTCCACATTCTCCCCAAAGGGAGAAAGTCTACTTGGAGCTCGAATGAGCGAAGCAAGTACGGCAGATTCCTCAATAGTAAGTTCTGACGCGGGCTTGTTAAAATACAAAAATGAGGCCGATCCAATGCCGTACGCGTTTGCTCCCATGGGAATGAAGTTTAGATAGGCCTCAAGAATCTCGTCTTTTGTGTATTTTTGCTCCAAATCCAAGGTGAGAATAAGTTCTCGCACTTTTCTCCCAAGAGTTCTCTCTCTGGTAAGGAAGGCTGATCGGGCAAGCTGTTGGGTGATGGTAGATCCTCCTTGAGCCGTGGTTCTTAATCTAAGGTTGGTTAGGACTGCTCTTCCTAGCCCCTTCAGGTCAAATCCGAAATGACCATAGAACCCACTATCCTCTGCCGCAAGGAATGCGTGTGCTACGTGTTCTGGAATATCTTCCAATTTTACCAGAACCTGCTTACTTTCTCCATACATCTCATATAAAAGCACCTCTCCCGTTCTGTCATAGATGCGGGTGGGGCGGCTCATGGATAGGTCCCCAAGTTTCTCGGGACGGGGCAGGTTTCTGCCGAAATACAGAAACAGAAAAACCACCCCAATTGCCGAGATGAGGAATCCAATAAATAGGAGATGAAAAATCTTGCGAATCATTACCACATTGACGAAGACGCCATTTCAGTGTCTAATCGTATCATGCTTTATCCCCTCTGTCTAACGGTGCTATGATCAAAAAACTCCGCCATATTTTTGCTCCTCTTATTCTTTTGTATCACTACGGCATGGCTTTTTTGGGAGCTCTTTTGTATGGGTTTCCTTCAAGACAACTAAAAGTGATTGGAGTGACAGGGACAAAGGGAAAGAGTACGGTGACCGAACTCATAACCGCAATTCTTGAGGAACAAGGGTACTCAACGGCGCTTGCCGGAACCATTCGATTTAAGGTTGGAAATGTATCTTCGCCAAACCTTTTTAAAATGACCATGCCCGGAAGGTTTTTCTTGCAGAGATTTTTAAGAAAAGCGGTTCGTCGGGGTTGTTCGCACGTTGTTCTTGAGATGACTTCAGAGGGCGCCCGACAATACCGGCATGCGTTTATTTCTCTTGACGCGCTTGTGTTTACCAATCTTTCGCCAGAACACATTGAGTCTCATGGTTCATACGAAAAATATGTACAAGCAAAACTCTCTCTTGTAGCATCTCTTATGGCCAAGAAAGGGGCGCTCGTGCTTAATAGAGACGAGAAAGAGAGCGAGCGATTTGCAAAGCTGGCTCCGGGAGACGTCTTGTGGTACTCGGCCCAAGACGCAAAAATACAAGAAGCAACTCCCAAGGGATCGATATTTTTATGGGAAGGAGAGTCTCTGCGACTTCATATTCCCGGAGCGTTTAATGTTTCAAATGCTCTTGCGGCTGCTGTTTTGGTAATGTATGAGGGCATTAACCCCAAAATTATCAAGAATGCCCTAGATGGCGTAAAGGAAATTCCCGGAAGAGTTCAGCTGATTCAGGAAACTCCTTTTTCTGTTATTGTTGACTACGCGCACACGGCAGATTCCTTGGACAAACTGTATCAAGCGTTTGCCCAGCAACGAAAAATATGCGTCTTGGGAAGCACAGGAGGAGGAAGAGACTCTTGGAAAAGAAAGCTTATGGGCGAGGTGGCAGACAAACACTGCGATCGCGTTATTCTCACAAACGAAGATCCGTACGATGAGGATCCAAGCGCTATTGTTTCTCAAGTGGCAGAAGGAGTTTCCTCTTCAAAGCTGGAAGTTATTATGGATCGCAGAAAAGCGATTTCCCAAGCATTCTCTCATGCAAAACCCGGAGACTGTGTGCTTATCACTGGAAAAGGGACGGATCCCTTCATTATGGGCCCTAGTGGCTCAAAAGAGCCGTGGGACGACGCCAGTGTGGCTAGAGAAGAGCTTTTATGAAAGTATATATTATGCAAAACTCTTTGCTCGGATATATTTTTGCCGCGGACCATCATAAAATCCTTCTGGATTTTTGACTCGCTCTCGCGCCGTCACGCTCCGAGGGCCGCTACAAAAACATATCCCCCACACGAGTTTTGTAATCAAAAACTATGAGAGCGGTACTTTCTTATCCAAACAAAAAAGAGTGGAATGCCTTTGTTGAGAAAAACGGGGGGAGTTTTTTGCAGTCGTTTCAATGGGGAGAGCTTCACTCTCGCGTAGAAAAAGGAGTTATTTATTGCTGCGTAAAAGAAGGAGAGAGCACTATCTTACAAGCTCTTGTAACAAGATGGACGTTTCCTTTGGGAACGCACCTTGCCATCTTTCTTGGTCCGGTTGTTTCTAGGCATGCCACGCAGTCGCAGTACAAAGAGGCAATGAAGGTTCTTGTGCAAGAGCTTTCTCTTGAAGCAAAAAAAGAGAAAGATGTATTTTTGCGTGTTGAGCCAGCACGGGAGCTTCCTTCAGAAATTTCCTGGGAGGTTCCTGTGAGACGTGTCCAGCCTTCTTGTACGCGCGTGCTAGACCTCTCTCTTTCATATGAAGAGGTATATGCAAATTTTCACAAGAACACGCGCTACAGCGCGCGGACGGCAGAGAAGAAAGGAGTGCGTATCTCTTCTATCTCCGGGTATGACCCTTCGTTTTTTAAGTTGCTAAAAAAGACCGCGACGCGACAGAGATTCTATTCCCACAAAGAGTCTTACTATAAGGAGCTGTGCAAGACACTAAAGGGAGATGTAGAATCAAGACTTTTTCTTGCCAAGAAAGAAGACAGAGTTGTGGCGGTTGCTATTGTGGTGTTTGCTTTCTCTCGGGCAACACTTCTGCATGCCGCGTCAGACTACGAGGCTCGTGATCTTTTGGCTCCCCATCTCTTGCAAGCCAAGATTATACAAGAGGCAAAAGAACGAGGGTGCGTAGAGTACGACTTCTGGGGGGTTGATAACGAAAAATACGCAGGAACCAGCTTGTTTAAGAAGAGATTTGGAGGCCAAGAAATGTCTTATCCCATTGGAGGAGAGTTGCCATTCTCCAATGTGTGGTATACGATATACAAATCGGTTCGCAAATTTCGGCGCATCTTCTCTCTATGAAACCCACCATACAAGACGTACTTTTTAGCCAAGTTCATGAGATTCTCCCCACAAGAGATCTTTTGGCAAAAGAAATGAAAAAGCGGAAGATTCGCTTGTACTTGGGCGTGGATCCCACAGGCGCAAATCTTCACTTAGGGCATGCTATTCCTTTGCTTAAGCTTCGCCAATTCCAAGATCTGGGGCATGAGGTTATCTTGCTCTTTGGCACATTTACGGCCCGTATTGGAGACCCAACCGGAAAGGATGACGTGAGAAAACCTCTCACAGAAAAGGAGGTTCGCGAGAACATGGCTACATACAAAAAGCAAGCAGGGAAGATTCTTGACCTATCAAAAACAAAAATTGTGCGCAATGGAGACTGGTTGGGCAAGCTTACACTCACAGATATGCTGGAGATTGCTTCTCGCATGACGGTTTCTCGTCTTTTGGAGCGAGATATGTTTCAGCGCAGAATAAAAGAGGGGAAAGAGGTGTGGGTGCACGAGATGTTCTACCCGCTTTTGCAGGGATATGATTCTGTTGCCATGGATGTGGATTTGGAGGTGGGAGCTACCGACCAAACATTTAATATGCTGGTAGGGAGAAAATTACAGCAGTCGTATCACAAGAAAGAGAAATTTGTTCTTACCACCCCCCTTCTTATGGGGCCCGATGGGCGAAAGATGTCTAAGTCTCTTGGGAATACCATACATATTCTGGATACTCCAAACGAAATGTATGGGAAAGTTATGAGTATTAGAGACGATCTTATTCTTCACTATGCTGAGCTTTGCGCAAACCTCTCTCAAAAAGAGGTGGCCATTATGGGGGCGGGAATAGAGAATGGCAGTCTGCATCCGCGAGAAGTGAAGGCGGGTCTTGCCGAAACAATTGTTTCTTTGTACCACACTCCCAAAAAGGCCAAAGATGCAGAGCGGGAGTTTAATAGAGTGTTTCGAGACAAAAATCTGCCCCTAGATATGCCAGAAAAGAAAGTTTCTCTCAATAAGATAGATGCAGCTTCTTTGCTTGTGGCGCTTGGTCTTGCGCCCTCCAAGTCCAAGGCTCGCCAACTTATTGAGCAGGGGGGCGCGCGCGTTAACGGAGAACGCGTTAAAGATGTTGGGACCGTTATCTCTCCTTGCAAAGGAATGGTTGTTCAAGTTGGGAAGAGGTTGTTTGCGCGTGTGGCGTAAAAACATCCAATAGAATTTCTCATAATTCCAAAACAAAACCCCCACCGTAATGGCGGGGGTTTTGATCACAGTACGAAATGCTACTCGGCGTCTTCCTTGGTCTCCTCTTCAGGAGTTTCCTCGGTTTCCTCTTCTGCCGTGGGCTCTGTTTCTACGTCAGGAGTTTCCTCGGTTTCGGGAGTCTCGCCTTCGCCGGTGATTGGTGTGAAGTTTTCTTCTGTCATAATGGTATACGTTAAATTGCCGAATTATCTTCACGACCTTTGCAATATCATTGTCTTCTGTAACCCGGCTATTCTACTTCATATTTCTTCCAATGTCAAGGGTACTGGCGAGGCAAAGAGAACCCGCAGGCAAGCGCCGCCCCCAGGGCATCTGCGGCGTCGTCGGGCGTTGGGAGTTCTTTAAGACCCAGGATCTGCTGTACCATGCGTTGAATCTGATCCTTTTCTGCCTTTCCATACCCCGAAACAGCAGATTTGATTTGTAGGGGGGTGAACTCAACAACAGGAATGTTCTTTCGGGCGGCCGACAAGAGCACTACGCCTCGCGCTTCACTTACGGGCATGGCAGTCTTTAAGTTCTTTAAAAAGAAAAGTTTTTCTATAGAGATTACCCAAGGCTTCCATTCTTCAAAAAGGGAGAGCAGATCGCGCTCTAAAAGCAAAAGACGATCCCCAGCCTTCATTCCCGCGGGTGTTTCAATGCATCCATAGGCAAGGCACGAGAAAGATCCGCGCGCGTCTTGAGAAATAACGCCAAATCCAGTGGTGGCGGTTCCGGGATCAATACCAAAAATAACAGGTTTTTCAGAAGGCATTATGAAAGACGCGCTGAATATCCTCGTGCTCCTCTAAAAGATCTATAAGATTTTGAAGAGTGTCTCCTTCTTTTAAAGAGATGGTGTCTTTGGGTACCCATTCAAGAAAAGATGTCTCTATGCTCACCTTGCAGGCTTTCATGGCTTGTCGTACAAGCTCCAAATCCGTTGGGTTAGAATAGAAAAGAAGGGCGCCCTCTTCTTCCCTCATATCTTGCGCTCCGGCTTCAATGGCGCGCAGTGCAATATCTTCTTTTGAGTGGGAGGGAGAGAGTGTGACAACAACTACTCCCTTTCGATCAAAGAGCCACCTCATCGCTCCTTCTTCTACAAGCTTTGCCCCATTTTTTTCCAAAAGTGTTCTCATCTCTCCAATGGTTCTGTTCTTGTTGTTTGTGATTCCCTCTAAAAGGAGGGCCACTCCTTCCTGTCCTCGCGCTTCTAAAAGAATTTCTTCAAAACGATCGGCGGGATCTTTTCCCTCTCCCTTCTTGACAGCGCGTTCGATAGTTGTGGCGGGAATGTTTAACTCTCGCGCGCGGTCTAGCGCCATGCGAAGGCGAATATTTCCCAGGGGGTCTGGTCCTCCTTGTCTCACAGATACAGAGATTTCCCTAGTCATTTTAGAGAATTCTTTGCTTTTCTTTGCGTCTGTGTCCGCTTTCTTTCGTTTAATAGTTGCCCAGTGAGAATGTCCACTCATGTCTTAAATATCAAATATCAAATCTCAAAATGCAAAATGACAATGTAAAAATAAAAGAGGGCTCACAAAACAGCTCTTTCGGACTTTTTTAAGTTTTAAATTTTTATCTGTCATTTTGATTTTTAATTTTTGATTTTTGACCTTGTTATAATCCAAGGTGTTCGTATGCTCTTTTTGTAGCTACTCTTCCCCGGGGTGTGCGCTCCAAGAGCCCGATCTGCAAGAGATAAGGCTCTATAACATCCAAAATGGTGTCCATGTCTTCTCCGGTAGAAGAAGCCAGGGCCTGAATGCCCACAGGACCTCCCGCAAAGCGATTTATCATAGCCAAGAGAATGTTTCGGTCTCCTTGCTCAAGTCCCATCTCATCAATGCCCAAGGCCTCAAACGCATGAGAGGAGATATCTCGAGTTACCACGCCAGATCCCTTTGTTGTGGCAAAGTCTCTCACGCGCTTTAAGATGCGGTTGGCAATACGGGGCGTTTGGCGGGACCTCTCGGCAATGGCTCTTCCTGCATCTTCATGCACACTTACGCGTAGGAGAGAGGCGGATCTTTGAATAATTCGCTCTACGTCTTGAATGGTGTAGAATTCAAGTTGAAACACAGCTCCAAATCTGTTCCTAAATGGAGAAGGAAGCAGGGATGGACGAGTAGTTGCTCCCAAAAGAGAAAAACGAGGGAGAGAAAGTTCCATAGTACGAGCCATTGGACCCTTCCCCATAACAAGGTGAAGCTTATAATCTTCCATTGCGGAGTACAGTAGCTCAACCACGGATTTATTAATGCGGTGACACTCGTCAACAAAGAGGATGTCACCTTCTTGCAGGTTTGACAAAATAGAAGCAATGTCCCCCGCCTTCTCAAGAGCGGGTCCCGCGCATGTTCGCATACCTACTCCCATCTCATTGGCAATGACATGAGCAATGGTTGTCTTTCCTAATCCCGATCCTCCATAGAAGAGAAGGTGTTCCAAGGACTCATTTCGTTGTTTTGCGGCATCAATAATAACGCGAAGGTTGTCTTTTAGTTTTTGTTGCCCAACATACTCCTCCCAACGCCGTGGTCTAAGGCTTGCGTCGATCTCTATATCCTCTAGTTGGGGGGTCTTGACAAACATTTTCTTTTATATTATAATCCCTTTGTTACACTGAATAGAAGACTGGGGACGAGGAATGTTTCTTAGTTCGGATGACCTGGCTTTTTGCGAGGTTTCTCCTCGGAAACGTTCTAAACTTTTAGTTCCAAGCACTGGAGTTTGTCCCCAGCCTTCTGTTCAGTTTTTGTTTAAGATACAAAACTCGGGCGAGGGATATGTTTTTGAAACGGCTCTCGCAGCGCGACGGCGCGAGAGCGAGTCAAAAACTCAGTAGAGTTTTATGACGGTCCGTGGAAAAAATATATCCGAGCAAAGAGTTTTGTAGCTCAAGGTTATTCCTCTTGCGCGACCCTCCGTACTTCCTCAAGCGTTGTTACTCCATTCAAGATCTTGAGCAATCCGTCTTGATAGAGAGGAATCATTCCCTGCTTGATGGCAAAAGCTCGAATTGCAACAGGAGAAGAAGATTTTTCAATAACGCTTTCCAGCTCTTCCCCACCTCTCATTGCTTCAAAAATACCCACACGTCCCCGATACCCTGTGTTGTGACAGGAGGGGCACCCTACGGCTCTCGGAACGAGAGTTTTTTCGTTTATAATAGGAAGTGGATTTAGCGCAATGTTTTTTAGCCCTTCTTGTATAATCCCTAACTCTTTTTCTGTGGGGGTTTCCATAACAGAGCAGTCTTTGCAAACTTTACGCACAAGGCGTTGAGCAATGGCTATTCTGAGAGCCGAAGCAATATTCACGGGATTTGCTTCCAGGCTCAAGAGACGAGAAATGGTGCTTGGCGCGTCGTTTGCATGCAGAGTTGAGAATACCAGATGGCCGGTTAGCGCGGCTTGCAGAGCGATTTCTGCGGTTTCTTTGTCACGCATCTCTCCCACAAGCACAATATCAGGGTCCTGGCGAACGATTGCCCGAAGACCCGAAGCAAAGGTGTATCCCTTTGCTTCGTCGGTCTGCGTCTGGGAGACACCCTCTAGGTGGTACTCGATAGGATCTTCAATTGTGATAACTTTGACTTCGGCTTTCTGTACTTCTTTTAAGAAGGAATAAAGCGTAGTCGTTTTTCCAGATCCCGTAGGCCCTGTAACCAATATCATGCCGTGAGTCCTCTGAATCTCTTTTCTAAACAGCTTCTCTAGGTCTTCGCGGAGACCAAGATCTGAGAGCAAAACCAATCGCTTGGGGTTGAGCACCCGGAGAACAATAGACTCCCCGTGTTCTGAGGGAAGGGAAGCTACGCGAATCTCTATAGGGTCGGGAGAAAGAAGGGTGAATCGACCATCCTGGGGTCTTCCTTCTACGTTTAGTTTAAGCCCGGACAAAAGTTTTATGCGAGAGAGCAAGGTTTGAAACTGCTCTAGATCAATTCTTGTTGCTTCCTGCAAAATGCCATCAACGCGAAACCGTATGGCAATCCCTGTTTCTTCTGGCTCTAAGTGCACATCCGAAACATCAAGATGGAGCGCCGAGGCAAGTAAGAGAGAGAGTGATTGTGTCACATCTCCTTGTTCTTGTTTATGAAAGATTGTCCTAAAATCCTCCATGCTGTGGAGAGACTTCCCAACCTCTTCTTGTATGGGAGAGGAGATGGAAATCTCCCCCGCGATCTTTTTTGTCGCGATATCAATCATTTAATGGAGTAAAAAGAGTCTCAAAGGCTTCTTGAAGGGTAGATGTTGGAAGTTGGCAAAGGGTCCAGTTGCCCTTTGTTTGTTCTAAGGGAAGATTTTTCAAGATGTCTTGAGGCATCTTCCATCCGAGAAGCTGGGGAGTTTGCGCCGTTGGACTCTCAAAAAGAACACAGAAGGGAGAAGAGGACAAAGCTTTTTGGATGTTGTTTGAAACTTCTCGCATAATACGGCCTTTTGCCCCGTAAGAAATAAAGACTTCTCGAGGGACCATACCAACCAAAAGAAGATGTTGTGCTCCTCGTCTCATAGTAGAGAGCGCATGCCCCGCGACTCGGCAAGAGATTTGGTCTTCTTGCGAGAAATAGTTCAGGACACGAGAAATTTCGGAGGGGTTCATAAGCGTAACATCCTTTTCTCCTTGTGCAAGAGAAGAGAAAGCGAGCGGAAGAGCCTCAATAGTTGGCTCTTCTTGTCTTGTATGTTCGGCTGTTTTAGAGCTTCTAACACTAAAGTAAAGTTGCAGATCGTCTCGAGTTTTTTCGTATCGAATTTTTGAGATCCAAGGAGCGAGCCCCTTTAAAGATACAAGAAATACCTTTTCTTGTTTCCCGCTTGGGGGGGTTGGGGTTGGGAGAAGGATATAAGAAGGGAGGATTTTTCTTGTTGTAACCGTGTCTTCCATAGTGACATGCTTGCCTTGTAGCTTGAGAGCAACAAGGAGGGTGAGGGCGTCTTGAAGCTCTCTCTCTGATGCTTGCGAGGATAGAGATATATGGATATGATGGGTCTGCATTACCCTTAATCTAGCCAAAAATCACTCAAAAGTCAAACCATGTCATTGCCTTTCTACAAAACAACATCCTCCTCTCTAAAAGAAACAGAAGATCTTGCCACCTTGTTTGTGGCGTATCTTTTAGAGCATCGCAAAAATAAGCGAGAAGCCTGCGTAGTTGGGCTTATAGGAGATTTGGGTAGTGGCAAGACCGCCTTTACACAGGCTGTGGCTCGTGCCTTGGGAGTTGTAGAACACGTAGGGAGTCCAACGTTTGCAATTATGAAGTCGTATAATCTTTTGGGGACATTCTCCATGCTTTGGCATATTGATTGCTACCGCCTAGAGAGCTCTCAAGATCTCCTTGCCCTTGGATGGAACAACATAGTGTCTAATCCTCAAAACCTCATCTTTGTGGAGTGGGCCAATATGGTGCGAGATATTCTTCCCCCCTCTGCTATTCTTTTATCCTTTTCCGCAACGGAAGAGAACAATCGGACCATTATAGTGACAACGGCGCAGCAAGAACAATGACTATGACAATGACTATGACTATGATACAAGCGGAACAATGACTATGACAGGAGAATGACTGTAACAATGACCGTGACAATGGCATCTTAGACATCTTGTCCAAGCTACGTTTTGCAACAATACTCCCATACTACATAGTATGGGAGTAATGTTGCAAAACTGAAACTTGGAAATTAGCCATCGGAAACCTAATTGGTAATTGGAAATTCCGGGCGTGGCAGGATATACTACACGCATGAAGCATAACCCCAGGCAAAAGCCAGTACTCCTGATTCTTGACGCGAACTCTCTTATTCACCGTGCTTTTCATGCGCTCCCCCCTCTTTCTACTAGCAGAGGGGAGCAGGTAAACGCCCTGTATGGTTTTTTCTCTATCCTCCTGAAAGCCATCAAAGAATTTCAGCCCGAATATATCGCGGTCTGCTTTGATATGAAGGCTCCCACCCTGCGCAAACAGAAATATGTTCAGTACAAAGCAAAGAGAGAGAGGGCCGCAGATGAGCTGTACAACCAGATTCCTCTGGTAAAAGAGGGACTGGAAGCCATGGATATTCCACTATATGAACAAGAGGGGTTTGAGGCAGACGACCTCATTGGCACCGTTGCCACCCTTGCTCCTCGCTTGCAGATTCTTCCCCCCCTTGCAACTATTATTGTCAGCGGAGACCAAGACGTTCTTCAGTTGGTGAACAAGAATACAAAGGTGTACATGGCAAAGCAGGGCGTTCAGAGTATGGCTCTTTTTGACGAAAAAATGGTGAGAGAAAGATTTGACGGCCTCTTCCCCCTTCAATTGCCCGATTACAAGGGTTTGAGAGGAGATTCTTCAGACAACCTTCCCGGCGTGAAGGGCATTGGAGAAAAGACCGCTATCTCTTTGCTCAAAGAATTTAAATCTTTACCACATCTGTATGAAGTCCTTAAATCAGGGAAAGCCACGGGGGTTCCGGAGCGCGTGCAAGATCTCTTGAGAGAACACGAAGCCGCCGCTTTCGTTTCTTGGGAGCTGGGTACGATTACCCGAGACGTTCCTATCGAAATAAGCCTAGATCGCCTTCGTTGGGAGAAGAATGACCTTTCTCGTATTCAAGAGTTTCTCTCTCGCATGGAATTCTCCAGCCTTATAAAACGCCTTCCTGTTTCTTTGGAAAAATATGAGGACAAGAGGAGTAAAAAAGAGAAGATCAGAGAAACTATCGAACGACTGCGCAAAGAAGAGGTGCTTTCAAAAAAAGTGTACGAGCTGGAGAAGAATCTGATTCCCATTGTCTTGCGCATGGAAGAGCAGGGAATATGCGTTGACCAGGAGCACTTCAAGGGCTTAGCCAAAGAGATAACAAAAGAGATTGCAAGGCTGGAGCAAGAAATCTACCAATACGCGGGAGAAGAGTTTAACATCAACTCTTCTCAACAACTTTCTCGTATTTTATTTGAGGAATTGGAGGTTTCTTCCGTGGGGTTAAAAAGAACTCCAAAGAAAGCCATATCTACGGCAGCCTCGGAGCTGGAAAAACTTAGGCAAGATCATCCCATCATAAATCCTCTGCTCGAGTATCGAGAACTGCAGAAAATGCACAGCACGTATATTAATACAATTCCCCATTTGGCAGATGAGCACAACAGGGTGCATACAAGCTTTGACCAATTGGGAACGGCCACGGGGCGTATGGCTTCTGCCAATCCCAACATGCAGAACATTCCCTTAAGGGGAGAGTGGGGGAAAAGAATTCGCCAAGGGTTTGTAGCTGAAAAAGGATGGTTCTTTGTTGCGCTTGACTACTCGCAGTTTGAGCTGAGAATAGCTGCCCACCTGTCTCAAGACAAAGAGATGCAAGGGTTTTTTCTGGAAGGAAAGGATATTCATCGCGAAACGGCCTCCGCGGTTTTTAGAGTTTCTTCTGAAAATGTGACTGATGAAATGCGTTTCAAGGCAAAGGCGCTAAACTTTGGCATTTTATACGGGATGGGGGCTTCGGGGTTCTCAAAATCAGCAAATATTTCTCTTCATGAGGCAAAAGAGTTTATTGAGCAGTACTTCGAGAGATTTCCTGGCATTGCCTCGTATATTGAAAAAACAAAAGAGTTTGCTCGTGAGTATGGATATACGGAAACCATGTTGGGGAGAAGGCGCTACCTTCCCGATATTCACTCAAAGGTTCCTCAATTTCGTTCCGCGGCCGAGAGAGAGGCCGTAAATCATCCCATTCAGGGAACCCAAGCCGATCTTATAAAAATGGCAATGGTGCGAATAGGGGAAGAGGTGCTGGAAAAGAGCGCAGACATTAGGCTTCTTCTGCAAATTCATGACGAACTTTTGTTTGAAGTAAGAGATCGGGAGGTTGATCGTATTCTTCCGGTCATTACAAATATTATGACAGACAAGAGCCTGCTGTTGGTTCCCATTGAGGTACACGTCTCAAGAGGGGCGAACTGGGGGGAGATGGAAAAGGGTTAGAATTTCATATATACTAAACATATGAACATCACCCAAGCAGAAGTCGATCGTCTTAATAGTATAGAGGGGCGTGTGAGGGGAACGGTTTTTCAAACGGATGCTGCCTATATTAAAAAGATTAAAGGAGAAGAAGGACTCTTCCTTGTAGAACAAAAAATACAAGAGTGGGGTTGCGCCATTTCCTATTCATCCATAAAGGCTTCCGATTGGTTTCCTGTTGGATGTCGAGTTCTCTCTATCCTTTCCGCCCAAGAAGTTTTTTCTTGGGATGAAGAAGATGTGCGCAAA
>JAUYLB010000043.1 GCA_030699785.1 bacterium | reverse complement strand
TCTGCTACACGCACAACAAACTCAACCGCATTTTTAAATGAAGAAAAGGAGAATGTTCTCTTGAGCCCACCCTCCCCTACTCTCTCCCACTTCTCACCAAGTTCAGCCAGCATCTTCTGTTGTTCCGTGTTGTTCTCCATAGATGACTAGAGCGGAGGATTTTCCCAAAAAAAATCATGCCGAGTATTGCAGATGATTGTTCATAAAAATCAGACACCTCCCCTCTTTCCTCTCTTGTACTCCGCGGCCGCCTTGTAAATGACATCTTTTGTCTGATCGGGATTTGGAATATCAAAGAAGATAAAATCAGAAGAAGCTCCCGCGGCTTGCACTCGCAGATCTCCATATCCCAATACCACGGGAAAGAAGCCTTTTGTTTTGGTTGTTATGTCTTGAATTTTATCGTGCATAATAGATGTAGTACTGCGATGAAATAGTCCGTGCAGTTTTACTCGCACAGATCTCTTATTGGTAATAAGCCAAATATCCAAAAGATAGTCGGTGAGAAAATGAAAGGCCGCAATCCAAAGCATTTGAAAAACAATTACCAATACCAATGCAAGAAGAACCGCGGGAATTTCTATAAACTCAAACATCCATAAAACAATGAACATCCCAAGCAAAGAAACTTTTGCAATAGCCAATAACGCAAACTGCGCAAATAGTACAAACCAGTGGCGCCGTTTTGTGTGAATGATTTTTTCTTCTGGGAGAAGTGGGAGTGGCATATTAGAAAAGAGATATGGCGTATACTCCTATTCCAACAAGTAATCCAAGGCCAAGGAGAAAGACAAGAGGAACCGTGTACTGATAGAAGCTCCAAGAAGGGCTAAACTTATGAAAGTGATAGCCCATAATAATCCAAAATAGTACGCTCAAAAGCGTGGTTATCATAAAAGCTACAACAAGAATTTGAAACAGTATGGGAAAGAAGTCCAGCATGTATTCCTATAATACCATAAATTATGAATTACAAAACTTTTTGTTCGGATATATTTTTTCTGCGACCGTCATAAAATCCTGCTGGATTTTTGACTCACTCTCGCGCCGTCGCGCTCCGAGGGCCGCTTCAAAAACATATCCTTCACATAAGTTTTATAATTTATAACATAAAAGAAAATAGAGTAGTGGCAACAAAAAGATAGACGGCCAAAGATATAACATCTGATATAATAGTAGTCACCGGACCAGCTCCCATTGCGGGATCTTTGCCCATGATATCAAGTACCTTCACAATCCCCAGCGGGATAAGAACACTTATTGTCCCTGTAAGAAACAGAGAAATGCCAAGTGTTGCTCCCACTAGAACGCTTGAAAAAAGCACAGAAATAACCAGAAAAAGCAAAGCGCTTAACACCGCAGAAATGCCCATTCCCACAAGGAGCTCTCTTTTCATATACGCCCAAAAAGACTCCACTCCCAAGAGAAGTCCCCGAACATACAATGCGCTTGTCTGTGTGCCAATAGCACCCGCCACGTAGACAACAAGGGGAATAAACGAAGCCAAGATAAAGTGCTCTCTAAGAGATCCCTCAAAAGCCTTGGCAATAAAAGAAGCAACAACTCCGCCCGCAAGCCCCACAACAAGCCAAGGAAGTCTGGCACTCACAAGGGCGGGCGCTTTTTCGTGCAACATGCGAGAAGCTTCGCTATGAATGCCCGCTGACTTAAGCAAATCTTCCATGTGTTCTTGGTGCAAAACCCGAATAATAGCAGACGCGGGAATCACTCCAAGAAGTCGCGATTCTCCATCTATCACGGCAATACTGTCCACGCTTTGGCGCAATGCCACAAGAGCCGCATCTTCCTGATCCGCGGTTCTTGATACGCTTGGTACTTCTTTGTTAGTAATATCTTTAACAACGGTTTCCGCGGAAGCGCGCAAGAGATGGGGAACGGGAATAATCCCTTGCAGCACTCCCCTCTTGTCTGTAACATACGCGTTCTGAAATATCGCGTACTCTTTTGCTCTGCGAGAAAACTCTTTCTGCATGGTTGCGATTGTTTCGTGTTCAAAGAAAACAGGGATCAAATCCCGATCAACCATGATTTTTTCCGCTGTCTCTAAAGAAGATCTATGTAAATCTTTTTTCATGAAAAACACTTTTTTATTCGGTCAATATTTTTCTTGTCAGGGCCCTTATTCGCAAATCCAGGAACCTCCAACACCCAAGATTTCTCTCTAAGCGCGCCTTCCTTTGCTAAATTCAAGAACCCTTCATTGCCAATATATCCTTCTCCAATATTCTCATGTCGATCATGCTGAGAATTGTAGGCTGTTTTGGAATCGTTAATATGTAGAACGGGAATACGACTCCATCCAACTTCTTTTTCCCATAGCGCAATCCACTCCTGTATGAAAGGAGGCGCAAATAAGGATATGGTTCCCGCCTCAAACGCGTGCGCGGTATCTACACATACGCCCACGCGAGATGAATCTATTTCCCGCAACAACACTCCTAGCTCCTGGGGGGTAGCTCCAATCTTCTTGGTACTTGCCGCGTTTTCCATGAGAAGTTTTGGTCCTTCAGGAACTTCTTCTAGCACGCTCTTCATGCCCTTGACCACTCTTTGCAAGACAGTTGCTTTATCTTTTCCCTGATACGATCCCAAATGAAAGATGAGGCCGTCGGCCTCTATCATTCCCGCAATGCGCAAATGCTCCACCAAGCTCATAACGGACTTTTCGTATATACCGGGATCCAGACTTCCCAGATTTACAAGGTACGCGGCGTGAAGATAGATTGGCGCAATCTTATGTCCTTCCCTTGCCCGTTTGTACTCGTCCAGATCTTTAAGAGATGGAGCTTTGACTCCCCACTGCCGAGGAGAAGATCCAAAAATCTGAGCACAGGTAGCTCCAATCAGAGTTGCGTTCTCAAATAACTTCCACAATCCCCCCGCGACCGAAACATGAGCTCCAACACAAGGATCATTCATTTTTAAAATATACCATGTTCTATCTAAAAACAGAAGAAACCTTCTCGGGAACAAAAGGATTATACAGGCCAGAAGAAGAGCGAGAAAAAGAGGCAAATCGCGCGGTTGTTACAATCTGAACATTCCCCAGAGAAGCCTCTACTCGCTTGTCTAGAAGTACGCCTGTTTCTTCGTCAAGACAAAGAGATATTTTGAGAAATTCTATTTCTCCCTCCGAAATGTCGGAGAAAAGAATTTGTTTCGCCCCCGGCATAATTCCATTGGCTTCAAGAAAGATCGGTACGCATGAGCGCGCTTCAACGTTATGCGCATCAAACGAAGCAAGAGAATGGGGTTCTTCTTCTCTGCCACGCACCATTCCATTCTCTAAAAGAATGAGCGCGGAAGCCACTTCGTTTCCCGAAAATGTCAAAAGGTGTTCCACCATACTACGCTTCTCTTCGCATAGCGCGTCTGTGCCAAAACAAGACACAACCACCCCCTCATCAAGAAACACATAGGAAGAGTAAAAGGCGTTGCGCGCAACCTGGTCTATAAAAGGATGCGTGTTGGCGCGCACAACTCTATGCTGTTTTTCTACTACCATAACAACCTCGTCTTTGTACTCCTCTCCCCTTTCTTCTTGTTCCCATACACTTCCTCTGTAAGAAATCGAGTACTCCGGCAGACGATCCGTTCGTTCTTGTAGTCCGTTCAGCACTTCCAAAACGCTCGAAGAGTCATATTCTGCAATAGACTCCTCTGGCGCATTATTGGTGACGTTGTTCGTCCGTAGATCTCGCATTCTGCTCTCAAATACCAGATACGCAACAACCACAGCTCCTAGAAGTAAAAGGAGGATAAGTATTGCCTTTCCTGTTTTTCTCTTTTTTTTTCTTGTCATGTATCCATGTAATCCTTCCTAATATCCGTGTAATCTGGGCGCAACCGTGCAATCAATGGTTATTTAGCAAAAGACACTCTTCTGGCACTTCTCCAATCCGCAGAGGTTCTCGCAAGTCCTCTTTTGCCACCAGGTATCCAATCCCAAAGGAAAGAAAGCTCAGGAGAAGCACGCATAAACCCAAGAGAATTTCTTGGCTTCTCCCTTTGACAATTTCCCATATTTCTGATAGGATCACATACATAACTTATTTCTTTTGGATTATAAAACTCGTGTGAAGGATATGCTTTTGGAGGGACTTTCGGAGTGCGACGGCGCGAGAAGGAGACAAAAATTCAGCAGAATTTTATGTTGTGCCCTCCAAAAGCGTATCCGAGCAGAGAGTTTTGTAATTCAAAAATTAGAGGCTTTTATTATGTTCCCAATTTTTGTCGCACCTTTTCAATAACTTCCAGGGGATCAAATTCCGCCTTTACAAGCCAGTCAACGGCTCCCAATTCCCGAGCCCGGTCGATTTCCACGGGTTGTCCGGAATTTGATATAATAATAA
>JAUYLB010000019.1 GCA_030699785.1 bacterium | reverse complement strand
GGTTCGAACTTTATCATTGAAGCTCGAACCGTACTTTTTGAGCCACGCGGAGCGTGGCGAACCCTTTCAGATTCAGGATTTTTTGGGGGGAATACATTTGTGTCGGCACTTCGTGCCGACCCCATTTCGGCTTCCGATTCCGATTTTCAATTTTGGCGGAGGGTGTGGGATTCGAACCCACGAGGGCTTGCGCCCACACGCTTTCCAAGCGTGCTCCATAAACCACTCGGACAACCCTCCAAATCTTCTATACCCTAACACAGAAACAGGCACTGCTTCAACTACCGAGGTAGATTGGAAATGATCTCCGCAATCTTAGGATTCTGCACCGCAAACTTGTATCGCAACATTTTGATAATGGTAAGAAAATCCACAATCTCTTCCCGTAACATCTCGGGACCCGCAAACACTTCCCATGACTCTTGCATAAGGTTAGAAGCGTAGTGATAAAGGATTTCGTGTTCTTGCCTTTCTTTGAGGTAGTTGAGGATCTCTTTAAACTCTCCTCTGTCTAGCCATACTCCATAGTCTAAACTGCACACATCAACCTTAATAGACGAATCTCCGTATGATACTTCGTAGAGTGGCAGGCGATGCGCGGGGCAGAGTTTGCGCCCGGAAGAAACACGAAACTTTGTATGGTCTTTCCATAAATCAATATCCAGCCACCGCAGATCTCGGTCACGCTCATCTTTTGCCTGCCGTAGCTCATCTTCTTCAAACCACATACCCAAACAGCGAGGGCAGTAATCAACCTCTACATTCATTAGGAGAGTTTTCTCGAGGGGAATTGAGCATTGAGGGCATTTCATATGTTCAATCCTCGCAGGGCGTTAATTCTATCTTCTACAGGGGGGTGAGTCATAAACATTTTATGAAGCCAGCTTGCGCGTTCTTTGCCTCTAAAGGGGTTGGCAAAAAAGAGGTGGGCGGTCGCATCGCTTGCTCCCCGCATTTGGTTGGGATCTTGAGATATTTTTTGGAGAGCGAGTGCCAGTCCTTCGGGATAGCGAGTAAGCAAAGCTCCTGTGGCGTCGGCCAAAAACTCTCGTTTTCTTGAGATGGCAAATTTCATTGCCTGGGCAAGCAGAGGAGCCAAAATCATCATGGCCACGGATGCAACAAGAATAATGGTTTGTGTTGCGCCCCCTCGGTCGCTCCTTCCCCCCATGCCTCCCCAAAAGGCAACACGAGCAAAAAAATCTACCAGAAGCACAATTACTCCTACTAAAACCACCACAATGGTAGAGAGCAAAATGTCTCTGTTGCCAATATGGGCTAACTCATGAGCTATTACTCCTTCTAGCTCTACTCGTTCCAGTTTTTGAAGCAGACCCGTGGTAACCGCCACCACGCCATGTTCGGGATCTCGCCCGGTAGCAAACGCGTTGGGCTGAGGGTCGTTTATCACATACACTCTGGGCATGGGAAGGCCCGCCGTGATAGAAAGGTTTTCTACAATACGATACAGCTCGGGGTTGTCTTGCTTTTCTAGCGCCTTTGCTCTTGTGATAGAGAGAACAATACGATCCGAATACCAGTACGAGAAGAAGCTCATGGCAATACTTAAGAAAACCGCCACATATAGAATGACTGACGATTCTAAAAGAATGCTGATTACCCACCCAACACCTATAACAAACAGGAGAAACCCGGTGAGATAGACCCAGGTTTTTCGCACGTTGGAGTCTACGCTTGAATACAAATTTGCCATGGATTAGAAAAGAAAAAAACAAACGCAACTCAATGGTAATCTAGAATGAGACCTTCGGGGTCTCCCGCTCTTCGGAAGAACCAATCTCAAAGAAATCTTGCTTGGCAAATCCAAGAGCCCCGGCAACAAGATTGGTGGGAAAGCTCTCTATACTGCTATTGAGCACCATAACCGTGCTGTTGTAAAAACGTCGAGCCGACTGAATTTTGTCTTCTGCGTCTCGCAGTTCTCGCTGTAGCTCAATAAAATTTGCTGATGCTTTGAGATCGGGGTAGTTTTCTGCAACCGCAAACAAAGACTTCATGGCTCCCGCAAGCATATTTTCTGCCATGCCAATGTCTTTTACATTTCCTGACTGTTCGGCAGAAAGGGCTCTTGTGCGAGCGTTTGTTACTTGTTCAAGCACTCCCTTTTCGTGAGCCACGTACCCCTTTACCGCCTCTAGAAGGTTGGGGATAAGGTCGTATCGGCGTTTGAGCTGAACATCAATATCCGAAAACCCTTCCTTTGCCCTATTGCGCAGTACAACCAATCGGTTGTAGGCCATTGCCATCCAGAGAAGTACCACCGCAAAAACAATGAGCAGAATGGTAGATGTTTGCATACGTATTCTTTGGTTACTTTGTTATACCTACAGTATATCAAACAAGTGCTCAAATACCAAATTCCAAAAGAAAAAACACGGAAACACAAATACTTTAATACTGTACAGTATTAAAGTATTTAAGAGATTAAGAAACCACAAGAAAACCAGCTCCCCACGGGAGCTGGTTTTCTATAAGTAATTTTCTTTCTTGTCTATTTTGGATTACAAAACTCGTGTGAGGGATGTGTTTTTGTAGCGGCCCTCGGAAGCGCGACGGCGCGAGAGCGAGTCAAAAATCCAGCAGGATTTTATGACGGTCCGCGGCAAAAATATATCCGAACAAAGAGTTTTGTAACACAAAGACTCTAGTACCCTTCCGGCATCATACCGTGAGAGTGCTTTTCTTTTTCTTCTTTTTCTGGAATGTCTGTAATAACGGCTTCTGTGGTCAGTAGCATGGCAGCAGCAGATACCGCGTTTTCAAGAGCTGAACGCACCACCTTGGTGGGGTCTACCACACCCGCTATCACAAGATCCTCAAACACGTCTGTTGCCGCGTTGTATCCAAAACTTCCTTCTCCTTTCAAGACCTCCGAGGCAATAACAGATCCGTCTTTGCCCGCGTTTTCTCCAATCTGGCGAATAGGTTCTTCCAGGGACCTGCGCAAAATTTTGGCTCCCAACGCCTCTTCCGCATCTTCAAACTTCATATCAATAAGAGACACGGCGGCTCTTAACAGGGCTACTCCTCCTCCGGGCACCACGCCCTCTTCCACCGCGGCCTTGGTTGCAGCTAGAGCGTCTTCTGTCTTGTGCTGTTTTGCTTTCTGTTCAACCTCGCTGGCTGCTCCCACTTTTATAACCGCAACACCTCCCGCTAGTTTGCCCAAACGTTCTTGCAACTTTTCTTTTTCAAAATCCGATGTTGTCTCTTCTATGAGCGTGCGAAGCTGGCGAACACGAGCGTCTATACGCTCTTTTTCTCCCTTGCCCTCCACAATAATGGTTTCTTCTTTTGTTGAGACCACGCGACGAGCAGATCCAAGCTGAGAGAGCTCAATTTTATCCAGCTTGAGCCCAATGTCTTCTGATATAACTTGAGCTCCCGTCACAATGGCAATATCTTCTAACATCTCCTTCTTGCGGTCCCCAAATCCGGGAGCCTTAATGGCAAGTGTGCTAAAAATACCCCGCAGGCGGTTCACCACCAGCGTTGCAAGGGCTTCTCCTTCTACATCGTCGGCAATGATAACAAGCTCTTTTTTGCCCGTTTTTGCCACCGCCTCAAGCGTGGGAAGAATATCTTGAATAGAAGAAATTTTCTTGTCTGTTACCAGAATATATGGATCTTCAAGAGCCGACTCCATGCGTTCTGCGTTTGTGACCATGTAGGGAGAAATGTACCCTTTGTCAAACTGCAAACCCCGCACAATTTCTTTTTGAATGCCAAATGTTTGAGATTCTTCTACGGTAATAACTCCGTCTTTGCCTACTTCTTGCATGATCTCTGCTATGAGCTGGCCAAGCTCTTTGTCTTCTGCTGAAATAGTTGCCACCTGCGCCATTTCCTCTTTTGTGGAAACAGGTTTAGACATGCCCTTTAAGTGACTTATTACTTTGGCAGTTGCCTTTTCCAGTCCACGACGAATCGCAAGAGGGTTTGCTCCCGCGGTCACGTTTTTCATACCCTCTGCAATAATAGCTTGCGCCAGCACGGTTGCCGTGGTTGTGCCATCTCCCGTGGCATCATTTGCCTTAGAAGACACATCTTTGATTACTTCTGCTCCAATGTTTTCTACTTTGTCTGCCAGCTCGATTTTTTTGGCAATGGTAACACCGTCGTTTGTGATGGTGGGAGAACCAAATCCCTCATCAAGCACCACGTTGCGACCCTTGGGACCTAGCGTTACCTTTACAGCGTTTGCCAGCTTGTCTACGCCAGCTTTTATTCTTCTGCGAGCCTCTTCTCCATATATGATTTGTTTTGCCATAAAGCTTTTACTTCGTAAAAGAAATTATAAATTCGAATATCGAAATTCGAAACAAATTTTAAATCCTAATGTTCAAAATTCTAAACGGTTCCGTTTTGGTCATTTGAATTTCTGTCATTATGATTTGTTTCGGATTTCGGATTTCGTGCTTCGAATTTTCATTCTTGAGTTTATTCTAGGACGGCAAGAATATCGTCCGCCTTGGCAATCAGATATTCTTTCTCTTTTACCTTTACCTCATTGGGTCCGTACTTGGTAAAGAGTACAATGTCTCCCTCTTTTACCTGCATTGGCATGATTTTCCCTTCGTCTGTTGTTTTGCCGGGACCAACGGCTACAACCCTGCCCTGCTCGGGACGCTCCTTCTCCGCGGTTTCGGGAAGCAGAATGCCCGACTCTGTTTTTTCCTCTCTTTTAAGAGGCTCAATCACAACGTGATCTGAAAGTGGTCGTATCTTCATATCTTTTTGTTAATTATTTTGAATTGTAAAATCGTGCGAGGGATATGTTTTTGTAGCGGCCCTCGGAGCGCGACGGCGCGAGAGCGAGTCAAAAATCCAGCAGGATTTTATGACGGTCCGCGGCAAAAATATATCCGAGCAAAGAGTTTTACAATTCCAAGAAAACTATATATAGCTACTTAGCAGTGTTGACCTTTGAGTGCTAATACGCCAGTCTATCCCCAAATACGTCCTATGTCAAGAATCAGGGATGATGACACTAACTATGCTTTCAAAAACTGCCCCGTGTAGCTTTTCTTTGCTTTCTGTATGTCTTGCAAGGTTCCTTCCGCTACAATATTGCCACCATTTTCCCCTCCCTCGGGCCCCATGTCTATAATCCAGTCGGCCGATCGCACCACATCAAGATTGTGCTCAATAACAAGCACAGTGTTCCCTCCGTCTACCAGTCGAGAAAGCACTTCTACCAGTCTGCGCACATCATCGGGGTGCAAACCCGTGGTTGGCTCGTCAAGTATATAGAGTGTTTTGCCGGTGTCGCGACGGGAAAGCTCTGTTGCCAATTTAATACGCTGGGCCTCTCCACCTGAGAGCGCGGGAGCGGGCTGTCCAAGTTCTAGGTAGCCCAATCCCACATCAAACAGCACTTTAAGTTTAGAAGAAAGCGAAGGAACGTTCTTAAAAAACTCCTTTGCCTCTTCTACCGTCATGCTCAACACATCCGCAATACTTTTTTCTTTGTACGTTACCTCTAGCACATCTGCCATGTAGCGGGTTCCCTTGCACTC
>JAUYLB010000018.1 GCA_030699785.1 bacterium | reverse complement strand
TCAGAGCCATCTTCATCTTCGGACCCATGAACATATACCTCGCGCGGACGCGCTCCATCTGCGGGACCCACCACACCTCGTTCTTCTAAAATATCAATCAGGCGAGCGGCTCTCGCGTACCCCACTTTTAATCTTCTTTGTAGTAAGGAAGCGGAGGCTTTTTTGGATTCGATAACCACGCGTTTTGCTTCTTCATAGAGAGTGTCGTCATCATCGCTTTTTTCTGAACTTCCTCCAACTTCCATATCCTCGCCGGCGCTCTGCCCCAAGTCGTCATCCTGAAGACGATCCATGATGATTTCTTTGTTTTCTCTCTCAAGCCAGGTTACCACCTTCTTTACTTCCTTGTCTGAGATAAACGCTCCCTGTAAACGCTTGGGACGAGAGAATTCTGCCGACAGGTAAAGCATGTCTCCTTTTCCTAAAAGCTTCTCTGCCCCCGCCATATCAAGAATGGTGCGCGAGTCGATTTGAGAAGCCACCTGAAAAGCGATTCTCCCCGTAATATTTGCCTTGATGGTCCCCGTGATAATTTCAACAGACGGACGTTGCGTGGCAAGAACCAGGTGGATACCCACAGCTCGAGACATCTGGGCAAGCCGAACAATCAAGCCCTCCATTTCTTTGCCACGAGCAGCCATAAGGTCAGCTAACTCGTCAATAACCACCACAATGTAAGGCATAGACTCCAGGTCGTCTCCAACCCCTTTCTCTCGTTGCTCTCGCACATACTCCTGATACGAAGCAATATCTCGCAAACGATGTTGAGAGAGAATATCAAACCTGCGTTCCATCTCTTTTATGAGCCACTTAAGGGCATTTAATGTATGTTGAGCATCCAAGATAACGGGCATAAGGAGATGAGGAAGATCATTAAACACGGGGAACTCAACGCGTTTTGGGTCCACCAAAATAAGTCGCAACGTCTCGGGAGAATTGCGGTACAGAAGACTTAGGATGATATTATGAAGCCCAATTGTCTTTCCAGACCCGGTTGCTCCCGCAACCAAAAGATGAGGAAGACTTGCCAAGTTTCCAAAAGCGGGGTTTCCCGAAACGTCCCGTCCAAGACCAAGGGCGAGAGGAGAGGGATGATTTAGAAACTGTTGATGCTCCACCAGCTCTCTTAATTTTACAACAGCTCGCACTCGGTTGGGAATCTCAATACCCACCAAAGACCTTCCCGGGATGGGAGCTTCTATGCGAATAGGGTGAGCGGCAAGAGCAAGCGACAGATCGCTGTAGAGAGTTGTGATACGGGAGAGTTTGATTCCCTCGGCCGGTTTAATGGCATATTGAGTGACCGCGGGTCCGATATTTACCTCTGTTACCTCCACGGGAATGCCAAAGTTTTGTAAGGTCTTTTTAATCACCGCGGAATACACCTTAATATCCCCCGCGTTTGGTATACCTTTGTCCGACTCCAATATATCAGCAGGAGGAAGCTTATAATCTCCAAGAAAAACCGGACTTGCAAAAGGCTTTAGCTTCTCTTTTACCTTTCCTTTTTCCTTGCTTTCTTTCTCCTCTATTTGCTTTTCTTCTTCTTGATCCTCTTCTACTTCATGCACCTCAAAACTTGGTTCGAATATCTTTTTGATTCGATCTCCCGCGAACTTCGTAATTCCCGATCCCTCGTCTTCGTGGGGCAGAACCTTCCAAAATATAATAAAGGAGATCACAAGAAGTGAGGCAAACAGAATCATGCTCACCCACACCTCGACAAGCTCAAGAAAGGGCCAGGAAATAAGAAAGCCCAACCATCCTCCAAACTTGGTATCTACGCCAAACTTGTCAGCAATACTGGAAAGCAGACCTACAATACCCACAAGAGAGAGAAGAAGCGCAAGAAATACGGCATTCTTGCTTGCTCCCTTCATGCCAAAAAACACCACACCAGCAAGCGCGAGCAAGGGAGGAAGAAGAACAACTCCTCTTCCAAGGAGAGCTTCAAAAAGCGCTAAAAAAAACGCCCCCGCCCTACCCGCTTGTTCAAAGAACGACAAGAGGAAGATGAGAGACAATACAAAAAACGCTACTCCCCACACCGGACGCTGGATATGTTCCGGAATGGAAAAGAGACGCAGGGGAAAAAGTGAAGAGGATTGTTTCTTTTTAGCCACGGTACTTTTCTCCTAGTATACCCCCACACCAAACAATCTTCAAGGGTTATAATAACAAACCATAGCTGTTGCTAATACGTTTTTCCTGCACCCCTCCCACCCTAGTAATGTTTGTTCTGGTGTGGGGGTAGATCTCCTTACCAAACAACTTTCAAGGCAAACGGTACAACATAGAATGCCTTAGCCAGGACAAGGATGTCTAAGGATGTTCACAAGTTTTTTGTGAGCATATTATGTACAGTACGCGTTTTTAACAATTGTTAAAAACGCGTCCATACCAAGAACCAAGAGCTAGAATAGCTTGGAATACCTTACCCGGGACAAGAAAGATAGAACATTGGGATTGCTTCGCTCCGCAGGGTACAAGACTGCGCCCTGTTCCGCTCGCAATAACGCTCCACCCACACGTCAC
>JAUYLB010000038.1 GCA_030699785.1 bacterium | reverse complement strand
GGCCTTTCGGGAGGTGTGGATTCGGCTGTGTCAGCAGCCCTTTTAAAAAAAGAGGGGTATGATGTTGTTGCCGTATTTATGCGTTGCTGGCAAGAAGACGGCAATCCTTACTGCACGGCTTTGGAAGACGAGCAGATGGCACGGAGAGTTGCCTCTTTTTTGGACATTCCGTTTTACTCCTGGAACTTTATAGACCGGTACAAAGAAAAGGTTGTAACATATCTTCTAGACGGGTACAGGGCGGGGCTTACACCAAACCCCGACATGATGTGCAACAGGGAGATAAAATTTGGGTTGTTTTTTGAAAAAGCAATGGCTCTGGGGGCAGATTATGTTGCAACGGGGCACTACGCAAGAGTGTCTCCAAAAGAAATTCTTATGGAAGGGAAAGACAAAGAAAAAGACCAGTCATATTTTTTGTCTTTTGTGCCTCAAGAGGCTTTTAGAAAAACACTTTTTCCCATTGGAGAATATACCAAGCCACAGGTGAGAGCGTTGGCAAAAAAGATGGGTCTTCCAAACGCGGAACGCAAAGACAGCCAGGGCATCTGCTTTATAGGAAAAATGGATATAACAGAGTTTCTTAAAGCGCACATTAAGGGCAAGCCCGGAAACATTGTAGATATGGCAGGAAACGTACTGGGAAAGCATGGGGGCGTGTACTGGTACACGGTGGGTCAGCGTCACGGGCTTGAGATGGCGGGAGGACCGTACTATGTGGTGCGCCAAAATATACCCCTAAATACGCTTGTGGTAACAAAAGACGAAAAAGATCTCTTGCAAAAGCGCGCTGTTATACAAAATATAAATTGGATTTCTGGCATAGAAGAGAGGGTAGAAGCAACAGCTCGTATTCGATACCGTGGGCCAAAGGTAAAAGCGGTTTTACAAAAACAAAAAGAAGGGCCGTACTCTCTTGAATTTGCAGAACCCCAAAGAGCCGTCACCCCCGGCCAGTTTGCCGTGCTGTATAAGGGCGAGCAAGTTATCTGCGCAGGCATTATTGCGTTATAGTGTGTTTGTCAGAAACGGAAAAACGGGTATACTGGAGAAATGAATCCTGCTAAGGTGAGAAAAACATATTTGCAATTTTTTAAGCAAGAGGATCACGCGATTATTCCTTCTGCTCCTCTGGTTCCCGAAAACGATCCCACTACTCTTTTCACGGGATCAGGCATGCAACCTCTTGTTCCATACTTGTTGGGAGCAAAACATCCCTTAGGAACAAAGTTGGTAAACAGCCAGAAGTGTTTTCGGGCAGAAGATATAGAAGAGGTAGGAGACAACAGGCATACCACCTTTTTTGAAATGCTGGGCAACTGGTCTTTGGGAGAATATTTTAAAGAAGATCAGCTCTCTTGGGTGTTTTTGTTGCTTGTTGATGAGCTTGGGCTAGACCCCAGGCGTCTTTACGTTACCGTATTTTCGGGAGACGAGAAGACAGGTATTGCCAAAGATAAAGACTCTATTGCCATCTGGAAAAAGCTGTTTTTAGAAAAGGGTATTAGGGCCGGAGATGTTGATATGCAAACAGAAGAACGCGCAGCCGAGCTGGGCATGGGGGAGGCTCGCATATTCGCGTTTGGCGCAAAAAAGAACTGGTGGAGCAGGTCTGGCGTGCCCGAAAACATGCCCCCGGGAGAGCCGGGAGGACCCGACTCCGAAATATTCTATGAGTTTGATATGGTAGAGCACAATTCGGTGTTTGGAAAACACTGTCATCCCAACTGCGATTGTGGAAGATTCATGGAGATTGGAAATTCAGTTTTTATGGAGTACAAAAAGACAGAGGATGGGGGATTCAAAAAGCTTTCACAACAAAACGTGGATTTTGGCGGGGGATTAGAACGTATTGCCGCCGCTGTTGCAAACAACCCGGATGTTTTTTGCACTCCATTGCTCTCGGGAATTGTGGAGAAGATAGAACGGCTTTCGGGAAAGAAGTACAAAAGCAAAGATACGGTGTCTTTTCGGATCATTGCAGATCATATTCGAGGAGTTATGTTCATGATTGCGGATGGCGTTCTTCCATCAAACACGGAACGAGGGTATTTCGCGCGTCGTCTTATACGCCGTTCTGTTCGGCACGCCGATATTTTGGGTATTAAACAGGGCAAGCTTGCCAACCTTGTTTTCCCCCTTGTTCAAGAATATGGAGAAGTATATCCGGAAGTTGCGGAAACAAAAGAGAAAATCATGCGGGAAATACGAGACGAAGAAGAGAAGTTTCGAGTAACTTTAAAAAATGGACTAGAAGAGTTTAAACGTGTTGCTTTGGGAAAAATGATTTCGGGCAAGCAGGCGTTTGATCTTTATCAAAGCTATGGTATGCCTCTGGATATTACGCTTGAACTTGCCCAAGAGAGAGGAATGGCTGTTGATCAAGAAGAATTTAAAAAACTATTTAACGAACATAGAAACCTCTCTCGCACAGCTTCTTCGGGTATGTTTAAAGGAGGCTTGGCGGATCACTCAGAAGAAACAACAAAGCTACACACCGTCCACCATCTTTTGCTTGCCACTCTCCAACAAGTTCTTGGAAAAGATGTGCGCCAAAGAGGAAGTAATATTACTTCAGAAAGACTCCGCATGGACTTTTCTTTTGATCGCAAGCTTACTCAAGAAGAGCTTGTTTGTGTGGAAAATCTGGTAAACGAGAAAATCGTGCAAGAGCTGGAAGTTGTTCATAAAGAAATGCCAAAAGAAAAAGCCGAACAAATGGGAGCTGAAATGGAATTTGGGGCAAAGTATGGAAGCGTAGTCAGTGTGTACATTGTGCAAGATAAACATGGGGAGGTGTTTAGCAAGGAGTTTTGCGGAGGGCCGCATGTTGCTTCAACCAAAGGCATGGGAATATTCAAGATTATAAAAGAGGAGGCAGTTTCGGCGGGAGTTCGCAGGATCCGTGGCAAACTGACATAGATTAACGTATGACTTTGAATCACAAAACTCTTTGTTCAGATATACTTTTGGGAGGGCACGCTGTAAAATCTTGCTAGATTTTCATCTCCTTCTCGCGCCGTCGCGCTCCGAAAGTCCCTCCAAAAGCATATCTTTCACATGAGTTTCGTAATTTAAAATAAATGAAAAACCCGCTTCACTCACTGTTTGGACGTTTCAGCTCTTCTCGCGTGGGCGTGTTGGATATTGGAGATCAGTTTGTAAAGTATGTGGCGCTAGAAAGAAAAGAAGATATGCATGTTTTGGATGCCGGAATAGAAGAGGTGGATATCTTTGCTCTTCATCGCACAAAAGAAATTATTGAACAAATTTTGGGACGTCCCTCGTTCTCTCATGTTCCTATAGTTTGTTCTTTCCCTCCCGTAGTCTACCGAGCAGATATTTCTATCGTTCATATTACCCGAAAAAAGAAGGGGAGTATTGAGGGGATGGAAGAAAGCTCCATTGTAAAACAAATGATAGAAGAGGCGTCCAAATCCGTTTGTGATCGTCTTGCGGAACAAACGGGTATTGCGCGAGAAAATTTTCAGGAGGTGCATGTGGTTCCTCTTCGATTCATTGTAGACGGGTATGAGGTAAAGCATTTACGCAAAATCCAAGGAGTCAATATTGAGGGAGTATTTCTCTGCACTTTCTTTTTAAGCTCCCATTTCCGGCTACTCTCTCAAATCAGAGAGATAACGGGAAGATCTCGCTGTTTCATGTTGCATGAGACGCAAGCCCTGCATGAATTTGCGAAAACTCGCCAAGAGAGTAGAATAGTTATAGATATTGGAGAGTATTCTTCTCTTCTTGCCGTAACAACTCCTTCCGGACTTTCTTGTGTAGGGTTTGTGCGAGAAGGGGGGATGGGAGCAACATACGCGTTGGAAAAAGAATTTGGCTTGCGCGAAAATACGGCAAGAGAGCTAAAAATGCGCTACATGCGAGGAGAGCTCTCGGAGGAAGCAAGGTCTCGTATACGAAGCACCATTGCTCCCCATGTCCATCAAATGGTTGTTTCTTGGAGAGACGAGCTTGAGCGAATGGGTCTTTCTCTCCCTCTCAACGTGTCTCTTATGGGAGGGGAGTCATTAATGCCCGAAATACAGGAGGAGATCTTGGAAAAAGGGGCGTTTGACAGTCTTCCGCTCGCGGGACCTTCTGCTTCTGTATCTGTTATTGTTCCAAAAGATCTTGGAGTATCAGCTGCTTTCCCTCGAAAACTTGATCCTATATTCACTCCACCAATCCTTCTTGCTTATGCATTCTCAAGAGCGAACAAAAGTTATTGATATAAAGCCCCCCAAGCGCCTTGGGGGAAATATACGGCGATGGGAATGGAAAGACAATAGCGCCGTGGAGAATGTTTCGAAAAAATCTTCAACAAGAAGATTGATACTAAAGACTATCTCGCTGGTTTTGTTGTTGACTGGAATCATTGGTGGAGGGCTTTGGCACGTGCTTGCTGAGGCAAATGTTGTCGTTTCCTACAAGACAAGAGAGGTGCAAAGAGCAGCAGAGATCATGCCGGGTGAAGAACTTGTTTTCCAGATGGCAGAACGAGATTGGACAGAAGAAGACACGTTCCCCGTTTCGGGAAAAGAAACAATAGCAGAACAGGCGGAAGGTATTATACGAGTATTCAATACCTCCACATCTAATCAGACACTTGTTGCAACCACGCGATTTATGTCCGAGGACGGAAAGCTTTTTCGATCGCTTGAACGTGTTGTGGTTCCTGCATCTGGAAAAGAGGGAAGCAGAACAGTACCGGGACAAAAAGATGTTCGCGTGCGGGCCGCGGAAGCGGGTGAGGAATACAACATTCCCACTTCCAAATTCTCTATTCCCGGACTAAGCACACTTCCGCTCTACACACAGATCTACGGAGAGTCACTTGAACCCATGAAAGGAGGAATGAAGCGAGAGGTCTCGACTGTTCGAGACGAAGACATGGAAAAAGCAAAGGAGGTGATAACGCTTAAGGCGAAAGAGCGGGCGTTACTCCAGCTTGCCGAAAAAGACGTGCCACCAGGGTACTTTCTTCTACTCCCCACTCACTCTTTTGAGAATGAGCGGATAACGTTCTCTCACCTTAAAGGAGAAGAGGCAACAGAGATTGTGGTGCGCGTACAACTTACAGTAATGGCTGGTATCGCTCTTGTGGAAGATGTGGAAAAAGCAGCCTCTGTTGTCTTAAGCGAAGAGTTGCTTTCAGATGAACTTCTTTATGAAGAGTCTTTTGATATATCATTTACCGAAGGACAGAGGAAAGAATCTCTCCTTCTTACGGCTCGCGCTCTGGCCTATCGAGAGGTAACTTCTCGAGAAATAACATCTCTGCTTGCCGGAATGGCTGTTGGAAAAGCCGAACAGGAGCTCAACTCCCATCCTTACCTGCAAAAGGCAGATGTTTCCATAACTCCTTTTTGGAGGGGGTCTTTGCCCAGGGGGGAGCAAAAAATCCATGTGCGTTTTTCTTTTTAAGATAGGGGTGTTGACGAATACTCGCTCATCTGATAACATACCTCCGTTACCTTGTACGAATGAAAGATACCTCGAATAATGAAAATATCAAACTCGGAGAGGTCTTAGAAGCCTTACCTAGTTTGAAGTTTCGTGTAAAGCTAGAGGACGGAAGTGAAATCATAGCTTACCTTTCGGGCAAGCTGATGGTTCACAGAATTCGCGTGCTCGCGGGGGATACCATCACGGTAGAAACAAGTCCATACGATCCAACAAAGGGACGAATCATTTACCGAGGCGTTTCCCATAAGTATCGCAAGCCTTCTTCTTGATCCCCATAAACTATGAAAGTGAAGTCGTCCGTAAAGCAAGTATGCAAAGACTGCAAGATTGTGCGCCGAAAAAGGCGCCTGTATGTTCTGTGCGTAAACCCAAAACATAAACAGAGACAAGGATAGTCACCCATATTATGGCACGCGTTGTTGGAGTACAAATTCCGGATCAAAAGAAAATACGAATAGCCCTTACTTCTATACGGGGGATTGGGCATGCCTTGTCGGCAAGAATTTTACAAGAAGTCGGCATTGATCCTGAAGTGAAAACTTCTACCCTAAAACCAGAAGAGCTCAACTCGATCAAGGAAGTTATTGAAAAAAAATACCGCGTTGAGAGCGATCTCAAGAGAGATACCATGAGTCATATCAAGCGACTAAAGGATATTGGTTCGTGGCGAGGATCTCGGCACACAAAGCGACTTCCGGTTAGAGGACAGCAAACGCGAACAAACACAAGGACTGTAAGAGGAAATGTCAGAAAGACGGTGGGATCAGGACGAAAAGTGGTAACCAAATAATAGTACTATGGGAAAGAAGAGAATCGCATCACATTCAACAGAAGAGCTTCTAAAGGAGCGAGAGACTGTTGAGGCAAAAGTAGGTACGGAATCAGGCAAGGGAGCCTCTCAAAAAATAAAGGAGGGGAGAGTATATGTTATTTCCTCATACAACAATATCCTTATGTCGCTCACGGATCCTCAGGGAAACGTACTTGGTTCCACAAGCTCCGGAAGTATCGGATTCAAAGGAAGCAAAAAGGCGACGCCTTTTGCCGCTTCCAAGGTAGCCGAGGCCCTCTGGCAGATTGCTCGACAAAAAGGAGTGGAGCGAGCGACTATACACATGAGAGGGGTGGGAGCGGGACGAGATTCTGCCCTTAGATCTTTGGGGGCAAAGGGAATTGAGATTCTTTCCATTCACGATACTACGCCTATCCCACATAACGGACCTCGCCGTCCTAGAGCTCGAAGAGTATAACCAATCATATGCAACAAGGAGTAGTACGAAAACGAAGACCCTCACAGGCTTCTGAATACGGAAAGCAATTAAGAGAGAAGCAGACACTCAAGCAGGAATATAACCTGAGAGAACGTCAATTTAAGGCCTATGTAACGCGGTCTTTGCAAGAGCGACAAGAAAAGAGCTCACCCGAACTGCTTATGCAGTTTTTAGAGCAAAGGTTGGATAATGCAATTTTTCGCATGGGACTTGCTCAGAGCCGGCCACAAGCCCGACAGCTTGTTTCTCACGGACACGTGCTGGTAAATGGACGCCCCCTGGACATCCCTTCTTACAAAGTAAAGATAAACGACGTTATCTCCCTACACCCTTCTTCAAAAACAGGAAAATACTTCACGGAACAAGCCCTAACTCTAAAGAAGTACGAGGCTCCGGCGTGGATCTCTCTTGACAAAGAAAAGATTGAGGCCACAGTAACGGGGACACCTACACTAGAGGACGCTTCGCCCTCTGTTGAGCTTTCTATGGTATTTGAATTTTACTCTCGCTAATTAATAGGGCATTTTTCAACAAGAATATGATTCCACTGCCACATCCAATCAAACTTGTTTCTCAAGATGGGAACAAAGGAGTGTTTGAAATTGAAGGACTATACCCCGGATATGGGGTAACGATTGGACACAGCCTTCGCAGAATTTTGCTTACCTCTCTTGAGGGAGCGAGCGTAACAGAAGTAAAAATCAAAGGGGTTCCTCATGAGTTTAGCACTATGCCAGGTGTTATGGAGGATGTTCTGACCATTCTCATGAATCTGAAGCAGATGAGGTTTGCTATTCACGGAGACGAACCTCTTAAGGGTGAGCTAAAGATAAAAGGAGAAAAAGAGGTAACGGGAGCCGACTTTAAGCTTAGCTCTCAATTAACGTTGGCAAACCCGGCAATTAAAATTGCAACCTTAACAGACAAGAAGGCGGAGCTGGATATGGAGATTACTGTGGAGAGGGGGATTGGATATGTTCCCTCGGAAGCTCGCAGAAAGACCAAGGAGGAAATTGGAGTAATCGCGCTAGACGCCATTTTTACGCCTGTACGGAACGTAAGTCATCGTGTGGATCATATGCGTGTTGGAGACCGAACAGACTTTGATCGGGTCACGTTAATCGTAGAAACAGACGGCACTATCTCTCCGTCGGTTGCCCTGGCGCAAGCGGGATCTATCTTAAGAGATCAGGTTGCCTTTATTGTTTCAGGGCTTGAAGCAGAAGAAAAGCCCGCAGAGGAAAAGAAGGTTGCGAAGAAAGCTGCAACAAAGACAACAGAGACAGCGGAGAAGAAGGTGGAGAAAAAGACAACAAAAGCCGTAAAGAAAAAATAAAGGTATATGAAAAAGCGGGTAAAAGGACGAGCATTTGGGAGAACAAAAGATCAGCGGAAAGCGCTGCTTATTGGACTTGCCCGCGCCTTGGTGAAGTCAGAGCGTATTCAAACAACGGAGGCAAAGGCAAAAGAGGTGGCGCCGTATGTTGAAAAGATGATTACAAAAGCCAAAAAGGGAGATTTACACGCTCGTCGCCAATTGATTGCCGATCTGGGAGTGTTGGGATCTAAAAAAATAATCGAGGAAATAGCCCCTCGCTATAAAGATCGAGCAGGAGGGTATACAAGTATTATAAAATTAGGAAAGAGAAATTCAGACAGCGCCAGCATGGCTTCGCTTTCGTTGGTAATATAACGCATATGGAACGGGAAACACATACCATTGACGCAACGGATCAAATCCTTGGACGTCTGGCAACACGCATCGCGGTTGCCTTGCGAGGGAAACATCGTCCCTCATATCAACCTCACATAGATCAGGGTGATTTTGTAGTGGTTCAGAATGCAAGTAAATTAAAAGTTTCCGGGAAAAAAATGTCTCAGAAAAAGTACTACCGGCATTCCGGATTTCTTGGAGGAATCAAAGAAAAGCCTTTGAGCAAAGCCATGGAACAGAGTCCAATCAATGTGTTGAATAAAGCAGTGTGGGGCATGCTTCCTAAAAATAAACTGAGAGCTATCCAGATCAAAAGACTGAAAATAGAAGCATGACAACAACACCAAAAGAAACAGCGCGATATATAGAGACCATTGGACGAAGAAAAACCGCCGTTGCCCGCGTGCGTCTCTGGCCCGGAAAGAAGGGGAGTATTGTGGTGAACGACAAGAAAATGGCCGATCACTTTCAAGACACGGAGTTCCAAGACATTGTTCTTGAGGCTTTTCAAAAGACTCACCTTGATGGTCCGTTTGAAACTTCTGTTGTGGTAAAGGGAGGGGGAATCCACGCGCAAGCGGAAGCTACGCGCCATGGTATTGCTCGCGCTCTGTTTGAGTACGACAACACGTTGCGACCACAGCTTAAGAAACTCGGTATGCTTATGAGAGATCCTCGTATGCGAGAACGAAAGAAGTTTGGACTTAAACGAGCCAGAAAAGCTCCCCAGTGGAGAAAACGCTAGTTCTTATCTGGCTGGTATTGATATGTGCAGTTTGTATTGATATATAAAATCCGCCCCTCGGCGGATTTTTGTTTTGTGCAATCTTATTTTATAACTTGCCGTCGGCAAGGAAATATTGTGCGACATTACAATTGTATATTTATTGTACTGGTTGTAAGTGTGGGTGGGGCGAGGTACAATGGCTGTATATGGCAGATTTGGAGAAACTCCTTGCATTTAACGCTTTTCTTTTGGATGTTGGCAAGGTAAAACACCAAAGCAAATTATTTCCCCAACATCAAAAAACAAACTTATGAGAGCTATCCTTTCTAGTAAAAAGATTATTGCAAAAGATACACTTCTCTGTGTGTTTTCCACAACGGAAGATTTTGTGTTTCAAGCGGGGCAGTACTTTTTTATAGAAATTCCAAATCCTCGATATCAAGATGAGAGGGGGAGTCGGCGACATTTTTCGTTTGTAAACTCTCCGGGCAAGGGCAATATTGTTGAGATGGCGACTCGGACCTGGGGCTCTGCCTTCAAAAAATGTTTGCAGGAGATGGAGCCAGGAGAGGAAGTTGAAATATCTTCTGTTTCGGGTTCTTTTATTCTTCCGCAAGATCTTTCTCAAAAACTTTGTTTTATCGCGGGAGGCATTGGCATCACTCCGTTTATAAGTATGTTAAGGTATTTGGATCAACAAGAATTTCCCGCGGATGTTGTCTTGCTCTACTCAAACAGAACACAGGGAGACGCGGCATTTCTTGAGGAGTTGCAAAAGCTTGCTCAAAAGAGGCCTTCTTTTCGCCTTGTTGCTACAATGACAGAAGATTCTGCCTGGAAGGGAGAGCGACGCGTTATAGATACTTTTTTTATACAGCAACACGTTCCCGACGCCAGTGAGCGCGCTTTTTACATAGTAGGAGCTCCCGGCATGGTTGATGCTGTACAAAAAGAGATTGAGTCTTACCTTGGGAAAGACTTACGCATTATGATTGAGCACTTTTCAGGCTACTGATTGGCACGCAATCTTTTAGGGTAAAAGATCCCACCCGAGTTCTGATTAAAGCTTCAAGATATGCTCCTGTTTTTAAAGCGGTTCCTATGTCTTTTGCCAAAGATCGTATGTAGGTTCCCGACGAGCAAACAACACGAAGATTGAGCAGGGGAGATGTCCAATCAAGAATCTCAATCTCGCGGATATTGACACGTCTTGGAGGAAGGTTTACGGGTTTCCCTTGCCGAGCCAGCTTATAGGAAGAAACGCCACCAATTTTAATAGCCGAAAGAGCGGGAGGAATCTGGAGGATATCTCCGGTAAATGATGTTGCAAGAACGTTCTTTATTTCTTCTTGAAGAACAGAGAAAGGGGATCGACCCATGCTCTCTTGTACGATTCCTTCTGAATCTCCTGTGTCGCTGGTTTTTCCCAGTTCAAGAGTGGCAATATACTCTTTTTCTGAATGTGTAAGGAATGATCCCAGCTGTTTGGTTCCCTCGCGCCCAATACCAATAACAAGAACTCCTGTCGCAAATGGGTCGAGCGATCCTCCATGACCTACCGTTTTCTCTCCAGTAACGCGCCGCACCTTATTTACGACATCATGGGACGTTATGCCTGCCGGCTTATTAATACATATGATCATGCTCTAGGGGGTTCACAAAGGTCGTACAGAGTATATTAATAACGCTAAGCCCTATGCTTCAAAATTGTCCCTACAATCTTCATAGTCAGCTTGTGCAAGAACACAAGAGTTTGTGGAGAATCAAAAACTACTATCTTGCGGATGCCGAACGTTGCCAGGACTGTTCGGGAGAGTGCCGATCGTTTTGGGAAGAGCTTGCGCAGGAGAAAGAAGACAGGATTGAGGAGATCAAAGAGCTTCTAAAAGTTCATTGATAGGAGTATCTTCCTGTTTGTCCTTCTTCTCTTCTTCTAGATCTTTGAGAAGATCGGGAAACATTACGTAGAGATCATCCAAGGTGAGATAGCCATACATAACATTTTCTCCAATTAGGAGAGCCGGGAGATTCTCTTCAACCTCATAGAGCGCCACAAGAGTTTGAATCGCGGGAAAAGCAAGGTGGTAGTCAAAAGCGTAGATGCGCACCTGCTCATGGAGCTCCCCAAAGCGGGAAAGAACATGCCCTTGCCGAATGCAATCCCTGCAACCTCCTTTGTTGGAGTAAAAATACACAATAGAAATGGGAGCAATATCCTCGCATTTCTCGCGCGCCCGTTGCATAAGCAGGTAGTCTTTGATTTGTAGCAAGGAGTAGTACTTTTTTAGGTTTACCACTTCAGGATTCTCTAGTCCAAGCGTCTGTTCCATATAAGAGAGTCGTTGGGACAGGTCCCGTAACTCCTGCGACAAAAATGTTTCTCCAAGATGTTCACAGGCTGCGAGCTCCAAGAGAGCAAATTGTGTTTCAGCAGATAGAATGTCCATGGAAATCTTATCTTCAATGGAGCGAATTTCCTGTATGCGATTGTCCGTGAGCAAGGCGCTTATAAAAAACGAAGTCGCCACAATCGCGAGAGCAATAAGGAGAGCCGTGATATGGTGTCTAAAATAGAATATTCTCATATATTTTTGTATTACAAAACTCTTTGTTTGGATATATTTTTGCCGTGGACCGTCATAAAATTCTACTGAATTTTTGACTCGCTCTCGCGCCGTCGCGCTCCGAGAGCCACTTCAAAAACATATTCCTCACATGAGTTTGTAACTTATGATATTTATTTCCAATTGGTGTTTTTGCGAAAGAGCAAAAGATTCGCGGCTGCCGACAGGTACCATGAGAGAGCGATAAATCCGTAGAGAAAGAGAAAGTATACCATTCCCATGCGTAGGGGTTCATTGCCCGCCAAACGCTTTCCAATAGAAATTAAAAGGATAGTAAGGGCCATAATGGTAATGACAAGAAAAATAATAGGGCTGGTGTTTATGTAAAAAGTATCCAGTGTTGGGAGCGCAAGCGAAGGCAGAGAGATGCCCACGGCGCTCATTTTTAGAAACTGTTCGTCTATCAATGAGATGACACCCTTTATCAAAGAGGTAAACATAATAATGCTTGCTCCAAGCGAGACTAAAGAGGCCGGGAGAACAAACATGCCCAGGTTTCCATATTTTTTCTTGAAAAGCGAAGGAAAGTAGTCAACCATATTATTAAGAAAGCCCAGTGTCCAGCGGAGCCGTTGTTTGAAAAGAGAAGTAAACGTTGTGGGGGATATGGTGGTTACATACGCGTTGTAAGCATTTGCGATCTTCATCTGATTCATTTGCATGCGCAATGCGAGCTCAAGATCTTCTGCGTTGTGCGCTTGTCTATATAATCCGATTTTTGAGAACACTTCTTTTCGAAAAATTGAAAATGGTCCGGGGGTGACGTGAATGGCGTCTAACGAGGCAAGTACGTTGCGAATAAATATTGCAAGAGTGTACTCTGTCTGCTGAATTCTGCCAAGAAAGCTTTTGGTGTTGTGTATCTTAAGGGCGGGAGTGACTGCCATGACGCGAGGATCCAAAAATTTCTCAACCATGCGAGAAAGGGCTTCTTTGTGAACAAAAGAGTCAGCATCCAGTGTGGCTATAAGATCTGTGGTAATATTGGGAATGGCAATGTTTAAAGCTGTGTACTTTCCTCCGTTCTCTTTGCTAATAACATGTATTCCCTTAAGCGCTTTGAGTCTGTTGAGTATTTTGGGAGTGGAGTCATTACTTCCATCGTCTACAACAACAAGATGAAGTTTATCTTTAGGATAGTTCAGATTAAGAACAGAAGAGATACAATCTTCTATTGTTTCTTCTTCGTTGTAGCAGGGGATAATAACGGTAACGGAAGGCAAGGAGAGAGTTGGAAGTTTCAAGAATGGAGAAAGCGAGCGTTCCAAATACACCAGAAGTAGGAATATCTGATAGTAGAGAGCTATAGACAAAACGGCAAGAAGCCAAATGGATAAGGGTCCGAGTGTTTGTGTGATCATATGCGCGCTGTATTGAGCTACAAAACTTAAGTCGCGAAACTCTTTGCTCGGATATATTTTTTCTGCGGACCGTCATAAAATCCTGCTGGATTTTTGACTCGCTCTCGCGCCGTCGCGCTTCCGAGGGCCGCTTCAAAAACATATCCCTCGCCCGAGTTTCTACCTGTAGGGTTTAAAATACCACACTATAAGCATATTGCAAAGCAGTTTCTTTTGAGATAGAGTGGGGGATACGCATATGGAAACATTCATTATTCAAGGGGGATCCCCCCTATCAGGAGAGCTTGAGGTGCGAGGGTCCAAGAATGCGGCATTTCCCCTCATAGCGGCCTCTATTCTTACCACGCAAGATTGCGTGATTGAGAACGTTCCCCTTATTGAAGATATTTTTCGAATGGCAGAAATCCTTAAGGGCATGGGGGCTCGGGTGGAATGGACCGGAGAGCGAACACTTACAATCAACACCAAAAACATTGATCCTTCACGCATTGATAGAAAAATTGTTTCTCGTCTGCGCGGATCAATTCTACTCCTAGGACCCTTATTGACACGATTTGGAAAGGTCTCTTTTCCTCAACCGGGCGGATGTATCATTGGAGCTCGTCCCGTGGACACGCACATGGATGCTTTTTCTCAACTGGGCGTGACCGTTACCCCAACAGAAGAGGGGTACGAACTTGAAAAAACCGGAGATGGACAAAGAACGGTGACCCTAAGTGAGTTCTCGGTAACGGCAACAGAGAACGTGCTGTTGTTCGCGGGAGCAACAGAGAGTCGTACGGCCATAAAAATAGCAGACGTGGATTATCAGAATCAGGAGCTTGCTGCTTGTTTGAGAGAGATGGGAGCTACCGTAACACAGCCCGAACCCAGCTGTTTTATTGTACAAGGAAAGAAAGAGTTAAAAGGATTCACTCGAAAGCTCGCGTATGACCCTATTGAGGCGGGCACGTTCATGGCCATGGCTGCTGCCACGCGCTCACGTCTTACTATAAAAAATGTAGAAGTAAGGTTCTTAGATCTTTTTATAAAGAAAATGCGGGACTTTGGAGCGCTCTTTGAAGTGGTTCCCGCAGAGAACGGAACATCTTCTATTCTGACTACTCCTTCTCCCTCTCTTCATATGGATAAAATCGAGAGTCGGGTCTATCCTGGCATCTCTTCTGACTTGCAGTCATCGCTTGGCGTTCTCGCAACACAGGCCCAGGGCTCTACTCTTCTCCACGACACACTTTACTCGGGTCGCTTTAGATACTTAGAAGAACTAAATAAGATGGGCGCTGAAATATATGTTGCCGATCCTCATCGCGCAATTATCAACGGTCCTACCCAGTTACATGGAGCAAAGCTTGGATCGTACGACCTGCGAGGAGGTATGGCTGTTGTTATTGCCTCTCTGATTGCCAAAGGGCAGAGCGAAATTGAAAACATTTACCAAATTGACCGAGGGTATGAAAGAATAGAAGAGCGCCTACAGAGCATTGGAGCCAATATTCAGAGAGTAACTATCTAATCTATGTTTGTATATAAAATAGGAATTGATCTTGGAACGTGTAATTCATTGGTATTTGTTCCCAAAAAAGGGATCGTGCTTTCGGAACCCTCCGTTGTGGCTGTTTCCTTGGATGATAATCGCATACTTGCGGTGGGTGAAGAAGCAAAGGAAATGACAGGCAGAACACCCGATACGATTAGAGTCTATCGTCCCATGCGAGAAGGAGTAATCGCGGACTTTAGGGTTACGCTTGCTATGATTCGATCCTTTATTCAACGCACCATTCCTCGCTACCAGTTTTTTAAGCCCGAGGTTTTAGTTTCCGTGCCTGCCGGTATTACCTCAACAGAAAGAAGGGCTGTAGTAGAGGCAACCATGAAGGCGGGAGCAAAAGCTGCCTATGTAACCAAAGAACCCATTCTTGCTGCCATTGGAGCTGGCATTCCCATTCACTCCTCTTCCGGACACATGATTGTAAATATAGGCGGAGGAACCACGGAGGTTGCTGTTATCTCCCTTGGAGGTATTGTAGGAGCTACCTCCCTGCGAGTTGCAGGGGATAAATTTGATCAGGCAATCTCTGACTATATTAAAAGAACCTATAATCTGGCCATTGGAGAGAAGACTGCCGAAGAAATTAAAAAAAATATTGGAAATGCCCTTCCCGAGAAAATTCCTTCTCTTATGGATGTGCGCGGAAGAGATCTTGTGTTGGGGCTTCCCAAAACCATTGTCATCTCTTCCAACGAAGTTTGCCAAGCTATGACCGATCCCCTAGAGGAAATTCTTCAGGTGGTAAAGAGTGTGTTGCGAGAGACTCCTCCCGAGCTTTCAGCTGATATTATGGACAAGGGAATGGTACTGTCGGGTGGTGGAGCGCTCATTCGCAATATTGATCAGTACATGTCACATTCAATTGGCGTACCTTGCTTTTTGGCGGAAGAACCCCTCACGTGTGTAGTGAGAGGAGCAGGATCCATACTGGAGAATCTGGACAAATATAAAAGGAGTATTATGAGTAAGGGAGTATGAGAGGGTGGGAGCGTCTGGGTATTCAGAATCTGCGCTCGGGAGCATTTTTGCTCACGGGAAACGATCAAAAGAGAAAAAAAGAGGCGCTCTTGAGCATTGCTCGGTTGGTCTGTTGCGAGTCGCAAGGGAAAGACTCTTGTGAAATGTGCGCCTCGTGTAAGGCGGTCTCATCATTCTCTCATCCAGATATTCGTGTTGCCACAGACTTGACCATGAAGGGTCTGCGTGAGTTCAGAAGTTCTTTGGGGAACGGGGCATGGATTTCTAGATCCACTGTTGCTATTGTTGAGGGAATAGAGAAAATAGGGGAGTCGGGACAGTCTCTTCTTTTAAAATTGCTGGAGGATCCTCCGGGAAACACAATTTTTCTTTTAACATCAGAGACTCCTTCTGCTGTTTTGCCAACTGTCCGCTCTCGTCTTCAGGAAGTCCCTTTCTTTAGATTTGAGAATATTAAGGAAGCGCGAGAGAAGCTTTCTCAAGATCTCTTGAAAGACATGGCGAGTTTTCACTCTCTTTCTTTTGAGAAGAGACTCTTGTACGCCAAAAATATGGGAGAGGATCCCGAAAGAACTTTTACAGCTCTCTTAACCTGGCTTGCCTACGCAAGGATCATTTTGCGAGAGCAGGTACAAGACAAAGCTTCTGTTTTGCATCTGTCGAGAACAATAAGAATTATCAAACTGCTTTCGCGCCTGATTGCCTTGCAACAGTCTTCAACAACAAGCCCACGTTTGGCGTTAGAAAGATTTATGGTAGAGTTATAACATGCTTGAATTGCAAAACTCTTTGTTTGGATATATTTTTGCCTTTACACTTAAAATATAAATGTAATATGGACACAAAAACAATTATTAGCAATACCCGTCCCAAGTGTGAGAAAGCGCTGGATTTTTTCACAAAAGAGCTAGCAAAAATGCGCACCGGACATGCCACTCCGGCTCTTGTGGAAGATGTTCCCGTAGAGGTTTCTGGGCAGAAGCTTCCTCTTAAACACGTGGCAAGTATCTCTTGTCCCGAAGCAAGACAAATTCTTGTTCAACCCTGGGATCACTCACACCTAGAGCCCATAGAAAAAGCCCTATTAAAAGCGAGTATTGGGGCAAGCCCCATTACAGACAAAACTTCTGTTCGTATGCATCTTCCACAGCTAACCCAAGAATTTCGCAAAAGCCTTCTCAAGGTACTGGGAGAGAAGCAGGAGTCGTGTAAACAGATTATACGTAGGGAAAGAGAAGAAGCGTGGGGAACCATGCAAGATCTTGCCCGCAAGGGAGAAATGGGTGAAGACGAAAAATTTAGAGGGAAAGAGGGTCTGCAAAAAATGGTTGACGAGATGACAAAGAGAATAGACGAATTGACTACAAGAAAGGAGAAGGAGATTATAGAGACATAGCCAATAAAGACCTTATGCCGCAAAACCCCTATTCGGATATATTCTTCACTAAGTTTTGATATATTACATATGCTTAGCATCGCCACCATTCTCATAGCGCTCTTTGGACTTGTTCTTCTTATAACCCTGCACGAGCTGGGTCACTTTTTGATGGCCAGATATTTTAATGTAAAAGTAGACGAATTTGGTATTGGCATTCCTCCTCGCGTGTGGGGAAAGCAAGTAGGAGAGACGCTCTACTCTATTAACCTTCTGCCCCTTGGAGGATTTGTACGCTTAGAAGGAGAGGACTCTTCCGTAAAAGGGCCTAGAAGTTTTTCTGAGAAACCCGTAGCTCAACGTCTTGCTATTGTGGCTGCCGGTGTTGTTATGTTTTGGATCATCTCGGCTGTCATATTCACGGGCCTTGCTCTCACCTCTGGTATTCCTTCCGCTGTTCCAGATGATATGAGAAATGTAAACAAACCCATGGTACGTGTATTTTCTGTGGTTCCTGACTCTCCGGCATTTGAGGCGGGTATTCTTCCCGGAGATATAATTATGGAAGTGGGAGGAGCTCCTGTTACCACGGTGGATCAGCTCATATTTGAAGTAGAATCCAAGAAAGGGAAGGAAACTTCCATTATTACAAAGAGAGGAAGAAACGTAGAAGAAATCACTCTTGTTCCAAGAGTGCAACACAAAGAAGGAGCGCTTGGTGTCCAGCTGGGAAGAGTAGCCCTGGTAAAATCTTTGTGGTGGGAAGCGCCTCTGCGGGGAATTGAACTTACCGCAGATATGACATGGAGAATTGTGGGGGCATTTGGAACCGTTGTGGCAAGTCTTTTGCCTGGTCGGGAAATGCCGGATGGCGTGAGCATTATGGGTCCCATTGGTATTGTATCAGCTCTTCAAGATTCTCTGTTTTTGGGTATTCCGCACTTTCTTTTCTTTCTCTCTCTGCTTTCCTTGCACCTTGCGGTGATAAACATTTTGCCCATTCCCGCTCTTGACGGAGGAAGAATTGCTTTTCTTTTGGTTGAGGGCGCAAGAGGCAAGGCAGCCCCCGAACAGGTAGAAAAGGTTATTCATACCGCGTTCTTTATTCTCTTGATTCTTCTCTTGTTATTCATTACCATACAAGATATTTCATCACTATTTTCATGAGACAATCAACCCTTTTCACCAAAACACGGCGGGAAGATCCCGCGTATGAAGAAAGCGTGAATGCCCGGCTTTTAATCCGCGCGGGGTTTGTGCACAAAGAAATGGCTGGAGTCTACACTCTTCTGCCCTTGGGACTCCGCGTATTCAATAAGATTATAGGGATCATACGAGAAGAGATGAACGCCATTGGCGGCCAGGAAATGCTCATGACCACTCTCCAGGATCCCGAACTATGGAAGAAAAGTAATCGTTGGGTGGAGGAAGGAGAGAAAAACCCAAATGGTCTTCCTTGGTTTAAAACAAAACTGGTAAATGGAAATGAGCTTGGCATTGCAAATACGCACGAGGAGACGCTCACGAACATTCTCTGTCAGCATGTCTCATCTTACAGAGATCTGCCTCTTTACGCGTATCAGTTTCAAAACAAGTTTCGTAATGAATTACGAGCCAAGAGTGGCATTATGCGAGCTCGCGAGTTTGTTATGAAAGACCTCTACTCGTTCAGCAAGACCGAAGAGCAGTTCAGAGAGTTTTACGAGGAGTGTGCCAAGGCTTATTTGCGTGTTTTTGATCGTCTGGGTCTGGGGAACAGAACATACCGCACCTTTGCCTCGGGTGGAGCTTTTTCCAAGTTTTCAGACGAATTTCAAACTCTTTCTGAAGCGGGAGAAGACACGATATATATTTTAAAAGAAAAGAATCTCGCCATTAATAAAGAGGTATTTACCGATGAGGTGCTCTCCGATATGAAAGTGAGGAGAGAAGATTTTGAAGAACATAAATCTATTGAAGTGGGAAATATTTTTCCCTTGGGAACAAAGTACTCACAGGCTCTTGGCCTCCTCTATCGCACCGAGGATGGAGAAGATAAGCCCGTTATTATGGGAAGCTATGGCATTGGAGTGGGAAGGGCAATGGGCACCATTGTAGAGGCTTTGCATGATGAGAAGGGGATCGTTTGGCCGTCTTCTGTTGCTCCATTTGCCGTACATCTGGTAGCTTTGCAGGGAGGAGAAGAAGAGGCAGAAAAATTATACAAACGCCTAAAAGAGCAGGGGACAGAAGTGCTGTACGATGATCGAATTGACGTAGCTCCTGGAGCTAAGTTCGCGGATTCAGATCTGTTGGGTATTCCAGCGCGCGTTGTGGTAAGCACAAAGACAGTTGCCGACAAACAAGCAGAGGTAAAAAAGAGAACATCTGAAACTCTTGAGCGAGTTTCTCTTGAGAACATGCCAAAGTTTTTTTTCTGAATACTATGAACATTCTGAATTCCATACTATCCCTAATGGGAAGTGATATAGCTATTGATCTTGGAACCGCGAACTCTCTGGTATATGTGAGAGGAAAGGGGATTGTGATCCAAGAACCCTCGGTTGTTGCCGTAAACCAGAAAACAGGATCCATTCTTGCCGTTGGAAAAGAGGCAAAAAAGATGGTGGGAAGAACCCCCAGCCATATTGTGGCAACTCGTCCTTTGGTAAAAGGAGTCATATCGGATTTTGAGGTGACCGAGCAGATGTTGCGCTACTTTATTGAAAAAGCAAACAAGAGATCGTTCTTTCTCACCCCGGGTCCTCGCGTGATAGTGGGTATTCCTTTTGGGGTAACCGAGGTTGAAAAGAGAGCCGCAAGAGATGCCGCCATGGGAGCCGGAGCCAGAGAGGCATATCTTATAGAAGAGCCTATGGCTGCGGCCATAGGAGCTCGTCTGCCCGTGCAAGATGCCGGTGGTAACTTTATTGTAGACATTGGCGGTGGAACGGCTGAAGTAGCTATTATCTCCCTTGGGGGTATTGTATTTGCAAAATCTCTGCGCATTGCGGGAGACAGGCTAAACGAAGATATCATTCACTATGCCCAAGAGAAGTACAAACTGCTGATTGGAGATCGTACGGCAGAGTCCGTAAAAATTGGAATTGGATCGGCGTTTCCTCAAAAAGAAAAGATGCAAATGCCCCTTCGCGGGAGAAACCTCGTTACGGGACTTCCAGAAGAGATTATGATTTCGGACGAAGATGTGAGAAAAGCCATGGAAAAATCCATTCGCCAGATTGTGGGGGAGGTGAAGATTGCCGTAGAAGAAACACCTCCCGAACTCTTGGCAGATATTATGAGCACGGGTATTTGGCTGTCGGGTGGAGGAGCTCTTTTGAGAGGATTAGACACTCTTATCACCAAAGAAACCAGAATTCCCACCCACATTGTAGAAGATCCTCTCACGGCCGTTGTGCGAGGAGCCGGCATGGTGCTGGAAAATCTTGACGAACTGCGAGATGTTCTTGTAGAAACCGATGATCTTGAACCTCCTAGATAATTATGATCACGCAAAAACAAGTACAGCACGTAGCAAAGTTGGCACACATCCATCTTGGCGAAGAGGAGGTAGACACAATGACTCAAGAATTACGTTCGGTTCTCCAATACTTTTCCATACTTTCTCAAGTTAAAGTAAAACATGATCCCCTTGTATCCCAAGGAGTACTCTCGGGACGAGAAGATGTTGCTGTTCAGACTGAAGAAGGAAAGAGTAAGAAGATTCTCTCGGCCTCTTCTTCTCTTGAAGGATCTGTTATTAAAGTCTCTCAATTATTTGACAGGTAGCTCATGACTATACGAGATATTCAGGAAGGATTAAAAAACTCCTCATTCTCCGCAAGAGAGCTTGCGCTTGCGTCTCTTGAGCGCATAAAAACAGAAGAACCTCACGTCCATGCTTTTCTTGAAGTGACTGGAGAAAAGGCCTTGGCACAGGCCCAAGAAGTGGATGATATAATATCTAGAAAAGAAGAGCTTCCTCCTCTGGCGGGAGTGTCTTGTTCTCTCAAGGATGCTATTCTTCTAGAGGGAGTTCGTTGCACAGCAGGGTCTCGTATGTTGGAACATTATGTTGCTCCGTATGACGCAACAGTGGTAAGTCGTCTTAAACGGGCAGGCGCTGTTATAGTGGGCAAGACCAACATGGATGAGTTTGGCATGGGAGCCTCCACCGAGCACTCGGCGTTTGGGCCTACACACAACCCCAGAAACCTTTCGGTGGTACCCGGAGGCAGTTCGGGGGGATCTGCCGCTTCTGTTGCCGCTCAAGAATGCCTTGTTTCTCTTGGAGAAGATACGGGAGGGTCTGTGCGCCTTCCGGCCTCTTTTTGTGGAGTGGTAGGCATGAAACCAACGTATGGAACCGTCTCTCGATCAGGGATTATCGCTCTTGCCTCGTCTCTTGATCAGGTAGGTCCTTTTGGAAACAGCGTAGAAGACTGCGAGAGAGTGTTTCAAGTTATTTCAGGAAAAGACAACATGGATGCCACAAGTATTTTGTACGAATATGGAGACATTGCAGAGCCGGCTTCTGCACCAAGCCTCAAGATAGGTGTTCCGCGAGAGTACTTTGCCAAAGGACTGGATCCCAGAGTTTCCCAAATTATAAAAGAAACGCTAGACAAACTTTCCAACGCGGGAGCAAGCATTATAGAAGTAAGCCTGCCAAGTACCGCTCAAGCGCTTGCGGCCTACTATGTTATAAACACATCAGAGGTTTCTTCAAACCTTGCCAGGTATGACGGCATCAGGTATGGCAACGCTTCTGAAATGGACAGCTCTTTTGCTGAAGTTCTTATGGCAAACAGAGAAGTATTTGGAAACGAAGTAAGGCGCAGAATTATGCTTGGAACATTTGCCCTATCTGCGGGATACTACGAGGCGTATTACAAGACTGCTCAAGAAGTGAGAAAACTCTTGCGAGACGACTTTGCCAAGGCATTCTCTCAAGCCAACGTTCTTATGGGTCCGGTTAGCCCTTTCTTGCCTTTTCCTCTGGGCGAGAAAAAGGAAGACCCTCTCTCTATGTACCTGGTAGATATGTATACGGTGTCGGCAAACCTTACGGGAATTCCGGGTATTTCGGTTCCTGTGGGATCTATTGAGAATCTTCCTGTAGGGATTCAGATCATGACACCTCATTTTCAGGAGAGACTTCTTTTTTCAACGGCAAAAACGGTTGAGCAAATAGTAAAAGCGCGGTAGAATATATAATAATATGACAGATCTTCTTGAGCTGATTGGTTCCTGGATAAATAGCCCCGATCTTCAGCGGACTCTTTGGCCTGTTAAAACGCTTTTTATACTTGTAACCCTGGGTCTTCTTGCTGTTGCCAGTATTTCTCTAAAAAAATCCTCATATTTTAAAGTAAATTTTTTACAAGAGTTTAAAGAGTATTGGGGGTACAGACCTTTTGGACATGACCGCAGAGAGAAAGATTGGAAGAGTCGCGTGCTCTCTCGCTTAGAACGCCAGGATCCTGCCGAATACAAGCTTGCCATTTTGGAAGCAGATAAAATTTTAGACCAAGTACTTCAGCGCATGGGGTACGGAGGGGAAACCAGAGAAGACAGAATAGAAAAGGTTCCGGATGTTGCTATTCCCACTATTGGCGAAGTACGAAACGCCCACCGTATTCACAACAATATTGTGCAAGATCCAATGTACTTGCTTTCCGAAACAGAGACAAAGAGAATCATTCAGATTTATGAAACCGCGCTCAAGGGATTGGATAT
>JAUYLB010000027.1 GCA_030699785.1 bacterium | reverse complement strand
CTTTATTTTGGCGTTTTCATCTAGCGTTGCTCCGTTTTCTTTAACCAATACGCTTTCTATACCAAGGTCGATTGGCGTATGAAGAACAACAGAAAGACTGCAACAAGCAACAAGCCTGCGGTAGCGCTCTACCTTTCCCCTGTTTGTAGTTGCTAGCAGTACATTCGTAGTCATTCGCTCTATTGAATAGAATTATCTAGTAAGCTAAAACGGTTTTAGTCCAACAACTCAAATCCTCTTTATTCAGTAGATACAATCTCGAATTTCTTGTTTTCAACCCAGACTGCCTGCGAGTCACGGAGCAAGAGTATTGGGAGCAACTGCTGTGAGGCGTGCTCCAGGAAATCTTTTTCGTGCTGTTCTTCATTGTTAACATGGGGCTTTATAATAAAGGGGACAAATCCAAGTCCGGAAAAATTCTCAATGTTTTTTGCAACATCCATTTCTTCTGGATCAAAAGAGTAAAGACGCACATTAGAGGCTGCAACAATGGAGCCGGCACTTGTGCCCGTGTAAACGATTTTTTCTTCGTTCACTGCTTTTTGTATCGCATCTATAAACCCTTTCTTGTGAAGTAGGTTCATCAAATACAAGACGCTTCCTCCACATACATGCAAGATGCTGGCATCTGTCATATATTTGACAAGCTCTTGCGCAGAAGTTTGTCGCAAGTCAATCTCAATAAGCTGGCAACCCATCTCTCTGAATGCCTCTCTATCTCTGTCTACCCACCACGTATTTTCAAAGATATCCGATGCGTTTGCAACAAAAAGAACCTTAAGGCTTAGAGCAGGTTTTCCCATCCTTTCCAGCAAGAGCGGGAGTGTCTTGTCTAAGGATGATGCTAAAAATAGTTTCATATTTTTGCTACCGAATTGAATACGCAAACTTAATCTGATTAAGGATGTGTTTCTGCAAAAACAGTTTTAGTTCAATACACTCGCGCGGGTGTTGCGAAGAAGCTGAACGCCAACTCCCGCGATTTTTCCTCCCGCCATAAATAAGAGCGCCATAAAGAGAGACCATGCCCCAAGATTTAGGGCCTTTTCTATTGCCTCGAAGGGAAAGAGAGATGCCAATTGGTTTTGCATCATATTCTCAAAGGCTTCCTCTTCGGACAATGCACCGCGCGCGGATTCATTCTCGGTATCGCTTTCTTGGGGAATCTGCATTTGAAAAACATGGGGAGGATCCGTCGCACCCCCAAAAACAGAAAAAGAAGAATACACGCCGTATCCTATCAAACATAGTCCTACGACAAGAAGAGCAAAGCCAATGGCACGTTCTGTATTCATATTGGTATGGTACCAGAAAATCTATGGCTCTACAAAAATGATAGATACCTTAATCAGATTAAGTTTTTGTTTTATTCGTTAAAATATTCTCGAAGCATAGAACGAAGCGTTGTTTTCCTTTTGTCAGCACACGACTACTTGGCGTAGCCGTGCACCAACTGGTGCCTGGCTGCCGGGCTTGGACTCGAACCAAGATACTCGCCTCCAGAGGGCGATGTCCTACCATTAGACGACCCGGCAATACTGTATGCTCTTGTGTTGTACCACAACTTTTCTTCCCAATCAACGCTCGCATAAATGCGAGCGCCCATTATGAGGGGCGCTCGTTGTTTATATGGCTTTTCTCTTTTTTCCAACAAACTCGATAACTTCGCGAACTGTTTTGCTCGCGAGAGCATCTCCCTCCGTATCCGAAAGAGTAATGTCGAATTCTTTTTCTATTTCCTCCGAGAGAACAAACATCTTCAAAAGATCATCGGTCAGGGGATCCTTTAGAGAGGTGCTATCGTTAGCTTTATATCCAAGACACTTAGAAACTGCTCTTCGCACCTTTTCTGCAATTTCTTCTCGAGTCATGGAACACACCCCCCCTAAAAATTCTTTGAGCTACTTTCCCATTATCACATTCTCTCAAAGCTCGCAACCACTACACCTTCAAATGCTTGCGAATGGCAAAGAGACTCGAGAACACCCCCACCCCAATACCAACCGTAAGCTGCCAAAACAAAAGTGCGGGAAGATACGAAGCCACAAACGGAAACAGAGAAAATCCAACAATAAATCCCTCAATCCATGGGCGTATAGATAAAAGAACCAGGAATAAAAGAAGAGAGGAGAAAAAGACGGCAACACCCCCCACTATTGCCCCCTGTATAATAAAGGGTCCACGAATAAACCAGTTAGATGCTCCAACCAGTCGCATAATCTCAATCTCTTCTTTGGCATGATATATAGTGAGACGAATGGTGTTAAACACCACCAGCACGGCAATGGCGGCAAGAGCTATGATCGCGAGAAGAACACTAACTTGAATACTCCCAACAAGAACAGCCAACCGCTGAATAACGGGCGCGCGGTCATGGTAGTCTATTGCCTGAATGAGTCCCGCAAATGCACTTGCCTCCAAAAACAAAGAAATGCTCTCATATTGGTCGGTCTTCCACGCCTTGATGTTTAGAGAAGCCAGAAGAGGATTTTGCCCTACGGCGTCCAAAGATTCCATAACAATCCGATCGTTCTTTCTTGACTCCCGAAAGCGATCGAGAGCTTCTTCTCTTGATACATATTCCACTTCTTGCACTTCAGGAACCGCAAGCATCTCTTGCCGAATACTCAATATCTCTTCTTCTGACACGTCTTCTTTAAAGTAGGCCGA
>JAUYLB010000017.1 GCA_030699785.1 bacterium | reverse complement strand
GGTGAAACGGCTAAATCCTTATTGGGTGCAAGAGCAAACGCCAGTGCTTTTCACTGGCGAACGGTAGCTCGCTACTGTCCTGAGAGGAATCGAAGGGCTTGAGTCCTTGGAGTAATTCTTGGACCAGATAGATGGCTGTTCTCGACAGAATTCGGCTTACATGCCCGCCTACTTCATTGTACGGGATTGACTGATTCTTTATATGATTTCTCGCATTCTGAATTCTCAAAGCAGAACGGTAACATTCTCGGCTCTTATTCTTATCTGCGCTTCTGCCATGAGCGGTGTTCTTGGTCTTTTGCGCAACCGCATGCTGGTACAGGAGTTTGGAGCGGGAGAGGTGTTTGACGCGTATCTGGCGGCTTTCCGTGTTCCAGACCTGTTAACAGGTGTGTTGATTTTTGGAGGAGTATCCGCGGCATTTCTTCCTCTCTTCTCTTCGTCGGTTCAGAAAGACGCGCAGAAAGCGTGGGCATTTGCAAACAATGTTATGACTGCTCTTGTTATTGTACTGATTGCGCTAACCGCGGTGCTTGCCCTCTTTGCTCCATTTTTTATTCGCCTGATAGCCCCTGGATTTTCGCTTGAGCAAACGGAAATTGCCGTTAGCTTAACAAGAATCATGCTTATTACCCCTGTCTTTTTTGGCGTTTCTGCAATTGTATCTGGCATTCTTCAGTACTTTGATCGGTTTGTCGCGTATGCTTTAGCTCCTATTTTTTATAACCTTGGCATTATTGGAGGTATTATATTTCTTGCTCCTCTATGGGGCATTTGGGGAGTTGCGGCGGGAGCCGTAGGGGGAGCCATGCTCCATCTTGGAGTTCAGATTCCATCGGCAATCTCAAGTGGGTTTCGCCTTTCCGGGGTTTTCAATTTTCGAGATCCCGAGATGTTACGATTGTTCTTTCTCTCTCTTCCGCGTATTCCATCGGCCGCCGCCTTTCATCTAAATTTGGTTATTATGACTGCCCTAGCTTCTCTGTTATCTGCGGGGAGTATTACTATGTTCACGCTTGCCAACGATATTCAGTATATACCTGTGGGAATGATAGGGGTGCCGTTTGCGCTTGCTGTTTTCCCTACGCTCTCTCGAGCTGCTTCTCAGCTTAACGGAAAAGAGTTTATGGACTCGTTCTCTCTTACATTTCGTCAAATTCTTTTTTTTACTATTCCCATCGCAATCCTCCTTTTTTTACTTAGAGCGCAGACAGTGCGTGTGCTTTATGGGTCTGGCGCTTTTGGGTGGGAGGAGACTCGACTCACTGCCGCTATTCTGGGTATCTTCTCTCTGGGGGTGGTATTTATCGCTCTGGTCCCAATGTTTGCGAGGGCCTTTTTTTCTCTACAAAACACATTTGTTCCAATGCTTGTTTCTCTTGCAAGCGTGGGGCTAAATATCGCGCTGGCGTTTTTCTTTGTTCACGTGCTTGAGGGAGGAGCTATTCGCGAGGCCCTTTCTTCTTTCCTGCGACTACAATCGATTGCCGATATTCGCGTTCTTGCTCTTCCTCTTGCAATGGTGCTGTCGGGAGCTATGCAGGCGTTCATGCTTGGAATCTTGCTCCAAGTTCGCCTTAAAACCTTTCCCATAAGAGAACTGTTTTCCTCTCTGGGAAAAATTTTTGTTTCTTCTTTTGTCATGGGGGGTACGGTATATTTGATATTGCGACTGCTGGGAACCGCCGTCTTTGAGCTTCGTACATTCTGGGAGGTTTTCTTTCAACTAATCATTGCGGGGTTGGCGGGCATACTTATGTATATTCTTGTTTCTCTTGTACTCAAATCTCCCGAACTCTCTTCTTTAAAAATGGCGCTCATAAAACAACGAGAATCGTAACAAAGAAAATCAACCCCGATTTTTATGAATCACAAAACTCTTTGCTCGGATATATTTTTTCTGCGGACCGTCATAAAATCCTGCTGGATTTTTGACTCGCTCTCGCGCCGTCGCACTCCGAGAGCCGCTTTAAAAACATATCCCTCGCTCGAGTTTTGCAGCATATAAAAATTATGCAAGACCATATTCGAAATTTTTGCATTATTGCGCATATTGATCACGGCAAATCTACGCTGGCAGATCGTTTTTTGGATATTACGGGAACGGTAGAACAGCGACAAATGAAAGAGCAGTACTTGGATCAAATGGATCTGGAACGAGAGAAGGGGATTACCATTAAGATGCAGCCCGTGCGTATGATTTACAACCATGCGGAAACTCCGAATTCCAAATCACAAACATACATGCTGAACCTTATTGATACACCCGGTCACGCGGATTTTTCGTACGAGGTGTCTCGCTCTCTGGCCGCGGTAGAGGGCGCTATTTTGCTGGTGGATGCCACCAAGGGTGTTCAGGCTCAGACGCTTGCCCACTACACCACGGCCAAGGCGCAAAACTTGGTGATTGTGCCAGCTATAAATAAGATTGATGCTCCGCTTGCTCAGACAGAAGAGGTGAAAGCTCAGGTGTCTGAATTGATGGGAATTGACCCAAAAGAAATCGTTCTCATTTCAGCGAAAGAAGGAACAAACGTAAAAGAGCTATTAGAACGAGTTATTGAGAAAGTCCCTCCTCCTAGAGGAGAAGAGAACGCTCCTCTGCGAGCGCTTATCTTTGACTCCAAGTTTGACGCGTTTCGAGGCGTGCTTGCCTACGTGAGAATTGTAGACGGCAACGTAAAAGGAGATGAGAGGGCTATGTTTTTGGGTACACAAGAAGCCTGCTCCATAAAAGAGGTGGGAATCTTTTTGCCTGGAGATTCTCCGGTAGACCGTCTTTCAACGGGAGAAATAGGGTACATTGCCACAGGAGTGAAAGAGGCAAATCGTGTGAGAATCGGAGACACAATATCCATAAAGCAATCTCGCGTTCAACCACTTGCAGGGTACCAGATACCCAAGCCCATGGTATTTGCAAGTCTCTACCCCATGAAGGGAGAGGAGTTTGATCTTCTAAAAGACTCGCTTTCGCGCCTGCATCTTAACGATCCTTCTCTCACGTACGAAATAGAGACAAAAGAGGCATTGGGAAGAGGATTTAGGTGTGGTTTTTTGGGGATTCTCCATTCCGAGATTGTTACGGAGCGCGTGCGAAGAGAGTATGGCATTGAGGTAATCATCTCTCGCCCCTCTGTGGAGTTTAGAGTAATAGATTCTAAAGGAAAAGAGGTTGTTGTGCGTACTCCTTCTGATTTTCCAAACGAAAGTAGAATACGAGAGTGTGTGGAGCCGTGGGCTCGCTTGGAAGTGTTGTGCCCTACTGCGTTTTTTTCGGCTGTTCTGAAAATTCTTGAACAACTGGAGGGCAAGCAGCTAGAGACTCGTCATCTGGGAGAGCAAACGCTTCTCTTGGTCTATGAAGTTCCACTGCGCGAGATTGTGGGAGATTTATACGAGCGCCTTAAATCCGGGACTCAGGGTTGGGCTTCTATGGATTATGAAGTTGCAGACTGGAAAAAAGCTGACCTGGTGAAACTGGAGTTTCGTATTGCCGGAAATATGGAAGAGGCTTTTGCAAGCATTGTGCCTAGGGAGCACGCGCAACGGGAGGGGAAAAAAATAGTAGAGAAGTTACGCGACCTGTTGCCTCCTCAGCAGTTTGATGTGCCTCTTCAAGCAATGCTTGGCGGAAAGGTGATTGCGCGAGAGACCATTCGCGCGCGTCGCAAAGATGTTACGGCTCCTCTGTATGGGGGGGATATAACAAGAAAAAGAAAGCTTCTGGATCGCCAGAAGAAGGGCAAAAAAGAACTTCAGGGCAAGGCGCAGCTACACATTCCGCCCAAAGTCTTTTTTGATGTGTTCCGTTCGTAGGTTGCAAAAACAGCAAAATGTCGCTAGAATGTGCCGTAGGGTACGAGCAGAACCAGCACCATGCTCAAGATAATGAGTACGGCAACAACAATGGAAATTGTTCGTAGGGTATTTTGTGACATATGGATTTGTGTAATCTAGCATTGTATTGCAAAACTCTTTGTTCTGATATATTTTTGCCGCGGACCGTCATAAAACTCTGCTGAGTTTTTGACTCGCTCTCGCGCCGTCGCGCTTCCGAGAGCCGCTACAAAAACATATCCTTCACACGAGTTTTGCAAAAGAAGAATATAATTATGGTAGCAAAA
>JAUYLB010000011.1 GCA_030699785.1 bacterium | reverse complement strand
CGGCAAGACAAGTCCTTTTGGACAAGTCTGCCGGGGCTTTTTACTTTTTAAAATAACATATCCTTAATCGGACTAAACTTGATCGAATTAAGTTTTTGTAGATGGACACAATCATCCATATTCTGTTTGCAACATTACTCCCATACTACATAGTATGGGAGTAATGTTGCAAAATAAAAAAATAATATTTTTAATGCCAGTGGGTTGTCTACAAGCCTGATTAAATTCGGGTTTTGCGTATTAAAAAGAAACCGCCGTATAAAATATACGACGGTCTTTTGGTCGGAGGTATCGCTCAAAGAACTTCTCGAGAAGCTCTTTGAGTGTTTCCTCATCTGGACGAGGAAATATCCTAGTACACAGGAAGTCTACGGGGGAAATATTTTGGACCACTTCCCCCGCCCTTACGTGGACGGGAATGGGCTCGTGAGACGAGGGAGGTACTGAATCGTCCCCGATGCCAGGCGTGTATCCAGAATAACACGCCTGATACTGGGAATCTTGTTCCTGTTCTCGGTATAGGATTTCCGAGAACACGTAGTACGTCCCTTCAGGTACCTTGAGGCGGTACCCGACCCCGTAGGGAGCAAACCCCTTCTCGTAAACGGGCTCCGTGCAATAGATGTCTACGCCATCAACGAGTCTGGCGCAGGTACCCATAATGGGTATCATTTCTCCCGGAAACGAGTGGGATCCCTTAATGGTCCCCTCTCCATTCGGTTTCTGCGCCGAGGGCATGGGTCCAATGGGATATGATGGAGGGTCCTCATTGGTGCTTTCCGGCACTATGACTTCTGGGGCAGGAGCAGGAAGAGGTTCCAGGTCATTCGTGGTCATGGATGTAACCACCCTCTCGCTTTCCTCGACTGGCGACACGGTTATCCGCGCCACAGAGAAAACAACAACGGTGATAACGAAAAACCCAAGGAAAATCCGTATAGACCACTTCATCGGAACACCTCCCCTTTCAATATTTCGAATCAAAAGATCTTTCTATAATTGCTACCCCCTTCTATACCACATTTCCACAAAAAAGCCAGCCCACCAACCCTCCTTACCAAATAAAACACAGATCACAGATTAGAAACTTAATGCGTGCAATTTTGGCACAATTGTGCCAAAATTGCACGCATTTGCACGAAATAACATGTCCTTAAAACACATCCTTAATCGGATTAAACTAAATCGGATTAAGTTTCTGTTAAATTATGGAATTTCGAAATCCTTTTGACATCGAAATCCTGGAGTTTTGATTTGTCTGTGCCAGCATGCTAAAGTAAAATAGTATTAGTATATGAAAGAAAAAACTCCCTTGATTATTGCCGTTGTGGGGCTTGCGGGATCTGGTAAAACAGAGGCCGTATCGCGTTTTTTAGAACATGGATTCGCGCGTGTGGGATTTAATGACGCCCTCTATGAAGAGGTAGATCGTAGAGGCTTAGCAAGAACTCAAGAGAACGAGCGCCCGGTCAGAGAGGAAATGCGCAAAAATGAGGGCATGGCGGTTATGGCAAAGCGTATGATGCCCCGCGTAGATCAATACCTGCAAGAAGGCAGGAATGTGGTTATAGAAAGTTTATACAGCTGGTCTGAATACAAATATGTCAAAGAGTTGCACCCAGACACTTTTCAAGCTCTTGCCGTGTACGCTCCCCCCGATATCAGATACAGGCGTCTGGCGGGCAGAGGGATTCGCCCCCTTACGCATCAAGAAGCCAAAGATCGCGACTACTCAGAAATTGAGTACACAGATAAGGCAGGCCCCATTGCCATAGCCGATTGGACCATTCTAAACACCGAGTCAAAAGAAGTATTTCTCTCTAAGGTAGATAGTCTGATTCTTCATCTTCTTTCGTAGTATGTTTAGAAGCTTTAAGTTTGAAAAGATCAAAAGATGGTACGCAAGATATGAGCGCTTCCTTATTCCGGGAGCTCTTGTTTTTGGTATTCTTGTAGATACCACTACTTTCAGATATATAAATCTCTCTCTTGCTTTCACCATCCTTTTTATTCACCTTGTCCTTTCCCTTTCTGCTATTACATTCATGCATGTATATGATACGGTGCTGGCTACATACGAAAAACAGTTTCTTAGATACATCCGACTCTTCAGCCCTCTTCTTCTTCAGTTCAGTTTTGGCGCTCTTTTGAGCGGTTTTCTTATATTCTATGGATTTGGGGGATCGTTCGGTGTAAGCTGGCCTTTTCTCTTGCTCATTGTCTTTTTGATGGTTTCTAACGACTTACTCAAAAAGTATTACCTTCAGCTTACGGTTCATGCCAGCGTGTACTTTTTTATTCTCTTCTCCTACAGTGCCCTTGTTCTTCCACACATACTCAAGCAGATGAGTGTTGGCATATTTATCTTGAGCGGCGTATTAAGTCTGGTTCTCATGTTTTTATATATTACTCTTCTTGCTCGCTATATCCCTCAAGTGAAAGAGAAGAAGCAAACGCTTATCACGAGCATCTTACTGGTGGCAACTCTTATGAATGTTTTTTACTTCACCAACATTATTCCCCCTATTCCACTAACTTTACGAGATATTGGCGTATACCATAGTGTTTCTCGAGATCCTCAAACAGGGCAGTACCGACTTTTGACAGAAGTGTTGTCGCTCTCTGACCGCTTGCGTTTGTATCCTCCAATTGCTTCCAAGGACTCTGTTTTTGTATTCAGCTCTGTGTTTGCTCCCGCGGATCTTCGCACAAATATTATTCATCACTGGCAGTACTACGATTCTAAAACACAAAAGTGGGTAAGCGCCGGACGCCCTAGCTTTCCTATGATTGGGGGAAGAGACCAGGGATACCGTGGATACTCCAGAAATACCGTCTTTCCCGGACTTTGGAGGGTAAGTGTTGAAACTCCAAGAGGACAGGTTGTTGGGAGAATTCGTTTTCGCGTTACACAATCTTATAACCCTCCCCTTTTGAGAGAAGAGGTTCGATAATGCACCTATACATAAAACAAAGAAGAGGGAGATCCCTCTTCTTTGTTTCGGTCAACCCCCACACCACAAATTTTTCAAATGTTGGCGCAGGGGTAAAGAAGAAATTATTTCTTCTTTTTTTTCGCGGCAGCCTTTTTCGCCGGAGCTTTCTTTTTTGTTGCCATCTCAATGTGAGATTACCGGAGAAGCGTGAGGAGACCAGCCCTCGCGCGACTCTCCACACTCATCATAAATCCACCACAAACCTTGTCAATAGTTTTTTATGAAAATCTGTCCGCAACCGTAGACGCGGCAAACGAATTTGGCTTGATACATGGTTCAAATCCATTGCCTCGAATAAGTCCGGTAACCTCTTTTATCATGTCTTTGGTGGGACCGCGTTCTCCAACGTCGGCATGAATATATCGAAAAGAAAAATGCAGAGACGCGTCATCCTGAATCGCCTTTTTCTCCAACTCCCCTCTTAAAAATATGGCAAGTTGACACGACAACAAAACCTCTTCCAAGATACGCTGGTGCAAGCTATGGAATTTTCTATTATTTGGGTAAAAAATACGTTTGAGAAAAAATCTGCCTCCTTCCCCTTTCCGCAAAACCACAATAACTACAGGAAAGAAGGGCTCTAAAACCGCGGGAGAGTCACACCCCACAATTACTTCGTAAGACGCGTTGGGACGCTCTCTCATGTACGAGAGCATTTCTTCTAGCGCGAGAGGAAGAGACAGTTGTCCCCGTGTTGGGTTATAAAATGTTCCTTCTTCAAATATGTTCATACAACTGCATGCTTGAAGCGATTGATCCAAATTCTTTCGGGCTAAGAGAAGCTCCTCCCACTAAAGCTCCCTGCGCTCCCGCCCGAAGAAATGAAAGGATATTCTTTTCATTCACACTTCCTCCATACAAAATAGGAATAGCAGACCCCAAACGCTGGCCCACCTCTTCTTCTAAAAATGAGTGAAAAAGCAAGAGCGCGGATGAAACATCTTTTTCAGACGCACCCCTTCCCTCCTTTGTCGTGCTAATTGCCCATACCGGTTCGTACACAATAATTGATTTTGAAAGAGTCTGGGCGGGAATCCCTTCTAATCGCAAACGTAAACGTTCTTGCAATACATCTGGGGTTCCGGGTTTTTCTTCCCCCACACAGATAATTGGGACAAGTCCAACACGAACGGCTGCCCGAACTTTCTCTTTTACCATCTGATCCGTTTCTCCACGTTCTGAATGCCCAAGAACAACATACCGACAACCCTGGTCCTTGAGCATAGCTGGAGAAACTTCTCCCGTAAACGCTCCTTTTTGTTCGGTATGACAATCTTGGGCTCCAAGCGTGACAGAAAGAGAAGAAAGGTGAGCTAAAAACGGAAAGGGCGGGCAAAGCACAGTAGTAACCCGAGTATAGACTTTTGTCTTTTCCGCAATAGCCTCTGCCAACCTAAAAGCATCCCGTGCCGTAGAGGGATTCATTTTCCAATTTCCAACACAGAACATTTGCTTCATACCCCCATGATACGGGAAAATCCTCCCACAATCAATATCATAATAAATCCCGCAATGCACAATCCCATGGTAATAAGTGGCAGGGCTCTTGTAAACGGAATACCAAAAAGAAAAGACGCAACACTTGCGGCCCACGCTCCCGTAAGTGGTAACGGAATAGCAACAATAAGAACAAGCGCAAGGTCGCGATACGTGAGAAACGCGCGATGATGATTTTTTCTGGTACGCTCAAATACCCACGCAAACAACCTGTTCCACGCGTACCACCTTTTTGAGAGATATGAGGAAACAGCTCCCAAAAATGGAATGCTCAACACCACAAGAACATTGCCCAGTAGGGCGTAAAAGAACGCGATATGAGCCTCTAAACCCAAGACGGTCATGCCATAGGGTATTGCTCCTCTAAGCTCTATCAGAGGAACCATACCCAAGAGAAGTGTAGTAATTTCGGGAGAAAAAATTGTCATTTAGGGTCTTGTCAATACTTCGCATCCTTGCGGAGTCACACAAATAGTATCTTCTACATGAGCCGAAAGAGATCCATCTTTTGTTACGTACCCATGTCCTTCTCTTTTAATGATTTCCCAGCTTCCCATAGTAATCATTGGCTCCACGCAGATAACCATGCCTGACTTTAACTGATCTCCGGAGTTTCGGAAACCCACGTTTGGAATTTGAGGATCTTCGTGCAGTTCCTTTCCAATCCCATGCCCACATAGCTCCCGAATCACCCCATACCCCTGGCTCTCTACAAATCTCTGAATGACATTCCCAATGTCCCCAACCGTATTCCCCGGCCGAATATTTGCCAACGCCATCTTAAGAGACTTTTTAATGGTGCGCAAAAAGTGACGCGCTTCGTCTGAAACCTCTCCAATTGCAATGGTACGAGCCATGTCGGCATAGTATCCTTTCCATAAAAGTCCGGCATCCACACTCAATATGTCTCCCTCTTGTAACGCGCGGTTAGAAGGAGGAATATGAACAATTTCTTCATTGAGCGCGGTATGAATAGCGCCAGGAAACCCTGCCAGCTTTGGAAAAGCGGGTTCAGCTCCTTTTTCAATCATCATGGCAAAGGCCCTTTCTTCTAATTGTTTTGTAGTTATCCCGGGCCTTGCCATCTCAATAACGGCAGAAACTATTTCGTGAAGCATCTTTCCCCCTTCCCTCATGATGGCAATATCCTCTCTCTTTTTTATGAATATCATGCTGATAAAAAGTCTTTTAGTTCTTCCATGATGCTATTGTGCACGTCTGTAATGGAACGACTTCCGTCTACTTCTATAAGAAGATTTTGCTTGCGGTAATGTTCTAACACGGGTTCTACGTCGGTTTTAAACCAGGTTAGACGCGATTCAATCTCTTCTGTTGTGTCGTCGTCTCGTCCACGTTCAAGCAGGCGTTCTCTCGCCTCTTCTTCCGTAATGCGAATGTAGCAGGAGCGAAAATCTTGCCAACCATACATATCAAACACTTCTTGCAACATCCGCGCCTCGTAAAACTTGCGAGGGTTTCCATCAAAGATAACCCCTTGGGCCACTCCTTCTTCTCTAGTCTTTTCAAGAAGTGGCATCCAGAGAGAAAATACAACAGGAGTTGGAACCAGAAGTCCTTTTTCGAGAATTTCTTTGAGCTTTCTTCCAAGAAAGTCATTGGCTCGAGACCTCTCTCTAAGCATCTGCCCCGTGTTAATAACAACAAATCCTGTTTTCTCTTGTAAATATTTTACCTGTGTTCCCTTTCCCGCTCCAGGACGCCCAAGTACTGATAGTACACGCATATGTTAATCTTGTTTCTTTAAAATATCAGACACCTCTTGAAAAACGTTTGCTACCGATTGATTCGCCAAAACAGTATGTACAATCATATCATGATCTTCAAAATACTGCACAAGAGGAAGTGTTTGATCTGTAAACTTTTGAATACGAAACCGAATAATATCGGGTTCGTCCAACGATCTTCGCACCAAGGATGATCCGTCAAGCGGACAAAGCGTGAGACGCTTTGTTTCTTCATTTGAAAGAATAGGGTGGCGCGCAAGTTCACAAATTCTTCGTTTGGAATTTCTGCTTACCGCCTCATCTTCTTGTATATCCAGAAAGATAATGGTTATGCGATCCTTGCTATAAGTTTTAGACAGAAATGGCAAGAAGAGATCCCCTTGCGCGACGGTTCTAGGAAAACCATCTAAAATAATACTCTCTCCGCGTTCGGAGAGTTCTAGAATTCGTTTTGTGGCAAGATGAAAAACAAATTCATCCGCAACCAAAGATCCTTCTTGCCAGAGCTTTTTCTGCTCCAGAATTGAATATTCCTTTCCCTCAATCCGCAACATATCTCCAGGCAAAGCCTTTTGAAATCGAGTCTCAAGAATTTTGCTCATTTCAACCCGAGACAGACGGAATACTTCTGAGGCAAGTGTTGTTTGTGTTCCCTTTCCAGATCCGGGCGCCCCAAAAAAAATAACGATACGAGGTAAATCCTGTTGATCTTTTTGTATATTCACT
>JAUYLB010000003.1 GCA_030699785.1 bacterium | reverse complement strand
CGACATTTTCTTGGAACCACGCATCGGGAGTACGTGTTTTTAACAATTGTTAAAATTGCGTACTGTGATTGTCATTGCCATAGTTATCGTCATAGTCATGTTCTCGCCACCGGTCGTGTTTTAAGGGGTTGACGAGAAGAGAAAGGCATAGTATATTGTTTTATATGCGCACATCGAGTATGTTGTGCCAGTAATCAAGTAGGGGAACGTGTTATCCGAAAATCCGGGTTACACCCGGCATTTTGTTGAAATATTAAAATACCATGAAAGTGCTTCTTGGAAAAAAAATAGGTATGACCCAGGTGTTCAAGAATAACCAGGTTATTCCTGTTACCCTTATTCAAGCAGGTCCCTGCCGTGTTTTGGAGGTAAAAACAAAAGAGAAAGACGGATACCAGGCTTTGCAACTTGGATTCGAAGACGTAAAACGTTCTCTCAAGTCCCAAAAAGGAAAAGAAGTTCGATACATTAGAGAATTCAGAAAGGAAGGAACGCTTCCCAAGCAGGGTGGCGTTCTTGATGTTACGGTGTTTGAAGAAGGAGAAGAGGTTACGGTATCTGGTATTACCAAAGGAAAGGGATTTCAGGGAGGTGTAAAACGTCATGGATTTGCGGGAAGAGATGCCACTCATGGTACAAAACACGAGGAGCGCACCTTGGGTTCCGTAGGATCTCAGCAACCTCAACGCGTAACAAAAGGCAGAAAAATGCCAGGTCGTATGGGAGCAGATCGCGTAACCATTGTTGGCTTAAAAGTTGTTTCTGTTGATGCAACAAAGCACATCTTGGCCTTGAAGGGAGCTGTTCCTGGAGCTCCAGGAACATTATTGGAAATTAGAACAAGGTAGACATGACAGCAATTCCTGTATACAACATGGAGGGTAAAGAAGTTCGAACAATCGAACTTCCTTTGGATATTGCCAATGTAAACATGAATGCGGACTTGGTTGCCCAGGTGGCAACGGTTCAGCAAGCGAACCGAAGAACGGTAATCGCTCATACAAAAGATAGAGGAGATGTATCCGGAGGAGGAAAGAAGCCTTGGAGGCAGAAAGGAACAGGGCGGGCTCGTCACGGATCTTCTCGCTCTCCCATTTGGATTGGTGGAGGAGTAACTTTTGGTCCTACCAACGAACGTGTTTTCAGTAGAGATATTAACCGAAAGATGAGAAAAAAGGCTCTTCTGGTTGTGCTTGCGGAAAAAGCAAGGCGTGGAAATATGCTGTTCTTGGAAGGAATGTCTCATGGAAGAATCAAAACTCAAGAGCTTTCAAAGGCTTTAAACCTTCTTCCTTTACAAGGGAAGAAAGCGCTTATCGTGCTAGATAGTATGGAAAGCTCGGCTATCGGAGCATCTCGGAACATTCCTACGGTTGAAACCATCCAGGCTAAAGATTTGAACGCGCTTGAGCTTCTACGCTTTCCGTACGTTGTTATGACGCCCGAGTCCGTTGAAATTATTCAAAAAACATTTCTTCAGCAAAAGTAGATATGGCCCTTCTAGACTTTTTAAAGAGAAAAGATCAACAGCGTCCTGCAGAGAAGGAGTCACTGAGTGATACTCGAGACACACAGCGAGAGAAAAAAGGAAAGTCTCTTGGTGGTGCTCAAGGAAAACAACAGGAGAAAAAAGAAATTCTAACCAAAGAAAAGAAAGGGAGTGCGACTTCTTATTCCGCGTTGCTTTCTCCTCATGTGACCGAAAAGGCGAGTATTTTAGCAAGTAAAAATGTATATGTGTTTCGTGTAGCCCCAGGAGCAACCAAACTTGAAATTATGCGCGCGGTTCGAGAGTTATACAGTGTTCCCGTTGAGAAGGTAAATATTGTAAGAATCCCTTCAAAGAAAATTCGAGTAGGAAGGCGTCAGGGCGTAAAACGTGGGTTCAAAAAAGCAATGGTTACCGTATCCCAAGGGCACCAGATTGATATGATAACTTCCTAGATATGGCAGAGCAAATCCTATCCAAAAAGAATCCCGAAAAAAGTCTACTCGTTTCCCTTACAAAAACGGGAGGACGTAATTCTACCGGACGCATTACCGTGCGTCATCGGGGAGGAGGAGCGAGAAAAATATACCGTGTGGTTGATTTTGGGCAGGAGAAAAAGGGAATTCCCGGAGAGGTTACGGCAATTGAATATGATCCAAATCGACGCGCCCACTTAGCTCTTGTACAATACGAAACAGGAGAGAAGGGGTACCTTCTTGCCACTCATGGCATGAAAGAGGGGGATCGAGTGTTGTGCGACGAAGTAGTCCCGGTAAGTATGGGAAATCGCATGAAGCTCAAGAACATCCCCCAGGGCTCACAGGTTTATAATGTGGAACTTGAACGCGATCGGGGAGGCAAAATCGTGCGAGGAGCCGGCACTTCGGCAAAGTTACTTGCCATAGAAGACACGTATGTCACGCTGGAGCTTCCTTCTTCGGAGGTTCGCAAGATTTCCGAAGAGTGTTACGCTTCTATTGGGATGGTTTCTAATCCCGAGCATCGTTACAAAAGGATTAAGAACGCGGGAAGGTCCAGGCTGATGGGAAGAAGGCCGGAGGTTCGAGGATCTGCCATGAACCCTGTAGACCATCCACATGGAGGAGGAGAAGGAAGGTCACCCATTGGACTCAAACATCCTAAAACCCCATGGGGAAAGCCGGCTCTTGGAGTAAAAACACGAAGAAAAAAGTGGACGGATAAGTTAATTGTCCGTCGCCGAATTAAGAAAAAGAGAAAGAAATAATATGGCACGAAGCATTAAAAAAGGACCCGTCGTAGACGAAAGACTTCTTTCTAAGCTCCGGGATATCAAACAGGGAGACAAGACGGTTGTGAAAACATGGTCTCGAGCGGCAACCATTACGCCGGAAATGGTTGGGTTTACGTTTGGTGTGTACAATGGAAAAGAATTTATCTCGGTTACAGCTACAGAAGATATGGTAGGACACAAACTTGGAGAATTTTCTCCCACCACAAAATTTGTTCGCCATGGAGGAAAGATTCAAAAAGAAATAGAGAAGAAAAAGTAGCATGACACAAACAATTGTAGCCCATCTTCGATACGTGCGCATAGCTCCTCGCAAGGTCAGGCTTGTGGCTGATTTAATGCGCGGGAAGAAGGTGGAGAAAGCCAAGGTGTTGCTCATGGCGCTTCCTAAAGGAGCAACGCACTGTCTTGAGAAACTTTTAAGTTCTGCTGTTGCTACAGCATCACACAATTACAATATTGATGAATCAAATCTTTTGATTTCGCGTATTACAGTTGGCGAGGGTCCCAAGCTTAAGCGCTTCATGCCACGCATGAAAGGAAGCGCCTCTCCTATTCACAAGAAGACATCTCATGTACTCCTAGAACTCAAAGAAATTGATCCGGGGAAGAAAGGGGTAATCAAGAGCATAAAGCAAGAGAAAGAAACAAAAGAAGTAAAAGAAACAAAGAAACCAAAACATGCGTCTGTCGCAAGGCCCGAAAAAACAACCGAAAAAGCGCGCGCGGGAGTAAAACAAAAAGTCTTTAGAAGAAAAGCAATATAATTATCCATGGCACACAGCGTCCACCCAAAAATATTCCGCATTCGAGAAACCAAAGACTGGCTCTCTCGATGGTTTAATAGAAAGAAATTTGGAATTCTTCTCCGAGAAGATCATCTCATTCGTTTCTTCTTGGAAAAGCGCCTCAAAGAGGCTTCTATTGAGCGTGTGGAAATTGAGCGCTCTCCCGGGAAAGTGCAGATTATCATCGCGTCCGCGCGTCCTGGTCTTATTATTGGCCGTGGAGGATCGGGGATTGAGGCTTTACGCAAAGATATTCAGCGCATTCTACTGAAAGGAAGAGTAGTCGATTCCGAGGAGAAGCAAGAGATTACGCTTGATGTGAGGGAAATCAAAAATCCGTGGATATCATCGGCTCTGACGGCTCAATGGATTGCTAGCCAGTTGGAGCGTCGTATGCCTCATCGCAGAACGATCAAGCAGGGCCTTATGAAGGTCATGGCAAATAAAGAAATTAAGGGTGCGCGAATCGAGGTAGCTGGTCGCCTTGGAGGTGCGGATATTGCAAGAAAAGAACGAGTAGAAGAGGGACAGCTCCCACGCCAGACCATGCGAGCTGATATTGAATACGCGCTTCGAGAAGCCTTTACTACATATGGTACTATTGGTGTAAAAATATGGTTGTACAAGGGAGAGAAATTTGAAGAAAAGAAACGCAAGGAACAGGAAACTACTAATGACAAATAACTCATAACAAATGACCAAGGTCACAAGTTATCGGTTATAAGTTAATTTATGTTAACTCCAAAAAAAGTAAAACACAGAAAGATGATGAGGGGGACAACCCGAGGTATTTCCCGAAAGGGAACGGAAGTCTCCTTTGGAAGCTTTGGCTTGCAAGCTCGCGAGATCAAGTGGATTTCTGCTCGTCAGCTGGAAGCGTGCCGACGTGTTATTATTCGGTACCTGCGAAAAGGGGGGAAGCTTTGGATTCGTGTTTTTCCCGATAAACCCATTACTAAAAAGGGAGCGGAAACTCCCATGGGAGGGGGAAAGGGAGCCGTGGAAGGGTATGTTGTACCCATAAAACCCGGTCGTGTTCTTTTTGAGATTGAAGGAATTTCGGAAGAAATGGCGCGAGAAGCCTTTCGAAAAGCGGCTACCAAGTTGCCAATAAAGACAAAGTTTGTTACAAGGGGTGAAGTATCACTATGAAAAAAGACACATTTCAAAAGAAAACAGAGCAGGAGCTACAAAAACTTAGCGAGGAGTATCGTACCCGCTTAGGTCAATTGCGGTTTGAAATGGCTTCAGGCAAGACCAAGTATATTGGAGAAATTCAAAAACTTAGAAAAGATATTGCGCGAGTAGAAACGGTGACAAACCAAAAGCGAGCATAATTATGACGCAAAAGCAACTAACTGGTATTGTGGTTTCAGATAAAATGGATAAGACCATTGTGGTTCGCGTGGAGCAGCTTAAAAAACATTCCAAGTACTTGCGAAGGTTCAAGGCGCATGAAACGTACAAAGCGCATGACGAAAAGAACGAATACAAAGAGGGGGAGCATGTGGTGATCGAGGAAACCCGACCATTGTCCAGGGATAAGCGATGGAGAGTAATAGGCAAAGCAGCTATATGATTCAGACACAAACATTATTGAAAGTAGCCGACAACTCGGGAGCGAAAGTTATCCAGTGTTTTCGTGTTCTTGGAGGAACAAGGCGAAGATACGCAAGGATTGGAGATATCATTGTGGCTGCCGTGAAGGTTGCGGAACCTCGTCGCTTGGTTAAGACTCATGAAGTGGTTCGAGCGGTGGTTGTGCGTCAGAAGTATGCCTATCGGCGAGCGGACGGTTCGTATATTCGGTTCGACGAGAACGCGGCAGTTATTTTAGAAAAAGAAAAAGAACCGAAAGGCGGAAGAATTTTTGGTCCCATTCCTCGTGAAATGAAGGAAATGGGGTATACGAAAATCGCAGCCCTAGCCCCCGAAGTACTATGAAGACAAAGATTAAAAAAGGAGATACTGTTGCCGTTATCGCCGGAAAAGATCAGGGACGTAAAGGGAAGGTTCTTCGGGTTATTCCTACCGATGGCAGAGTTGTGGTTGAAGGAATGAACATTCGAAAAAAGCATGTGCGTGCCAAGCGAGCAAACGAGAAAGGACAGGTTGTACAACAGCCGGGCCCTTTTCATATTTCCAATGTTCAGCTTTTCTGCGAGAAGTGCTCAAGCGCGGCTCGAGTGGGAATCATTCAAGAGGGAGACAAGCGATCTCGTATATGTAAAAAGTGTAAGGCTACTCTATGAATTTGAAAGAATTATACAAAAAAGCGCTCCCGGAACTTATGAAACAATTTGGGTATAAAAATCCAATGGCGGTTCCTCGTGTGGAAAAAATAGTATTAAACACAGGGTTTGGAAAGCAAATAGCGGGAAAAACGGGAGAAGAGTCTCGAAAAATTCTCGAGAGTGTTATTAAAGATTTGGGGTTGATTGCGGGTCAGCGTCCCGTTCTTACAAAGGCAAAAAAATCTGTTGCGGGATTCAAGTTAAGAGAGGGAGTTCCTATTGGAGCGAAGGTGACATTGCGCGGACAAAAGATGGGGGACTTCCTAGAACGTTTTATTCATGTTATACTCCCACGGTCACGTGATTTTCGGGGTATCCCCTTAAGCGCGATGGACGGAAGTGGAAACCTTACTATTGGTGTAAAAGAACATATCTCCTTTCCGGAGGTTGCTCCCGAACACTCTCAAATCTCTTTTGGTCTTGAAATTACCATTGTAACAACGGCAAAAACAAAAAAGGAGGGCGTGGAGCTTTTGAAAAAGATTGGTATCCTCTTTCAAGGAGAAAAAAAATAGTCATTAGTTATTAGTTATCAGTCATTGTTATGGCGAAAGCATCACAAATCGCGCGATCAAAGAAAAAACCCAAGTTCAGCTCCAGAAAAGTGAACCGTTGTTTTAAATGCGGGCGTAGAAGAGCATACATGAGAGACTTTGATCTTTGCCGTATTTGCTTTAGAGAAATGGCGAACGAAGGACTGATCCCGGGAATAAGAAAATCTTCATGGTAATATGACAGACCCAATCGCAGACATGCTGAACAGAATAAAGAATGCCCAGGCCGTTAAAAAAGAATCGGTTGAGGTGCCTTTCTCGACTCTTAAAATGAACATTGCTCAGATTTTAGAAAAAGAAGGATTTGTTGCAAAAGCAGAGAGAAAGGGAAGAAAATCAAGCCGGTTTCTTGAAGTATTTTTGAAATACGAAGAGGATGGCCTTCCTACGATTGCCGGAGTAAAGCGCGTATCTCGACCCGGACAGCGCATTACATCTCCTTCTAAAAACATTCGAGCTCCCAAGGGAGGACACGGAGTATCTATTATTTCGACTTCCATGGGATTGATGACAAACCGGGAGGCAAGACAGAAAGGAGTGGGAGGCGAAGTATTGTGCGAAATATGGTAATTCAAAAAAACTGAGTATGTCACGAATCGGAAAACAACCAATTACTATTCCCGCAGGTGTTACTGTTGAAGTGAAAGATCTTCTTGTAACAGTCAAAGGCGCGAAAGGAGAACTGAGTCATGAAGTGCCCGGAGAGTTGACTCTTACAAAAGAAGGAGAGCAGCTCATCCTGGTTCCTCACGCGCGCTTTAAAGATGCTCCTCCTCAAAACGCCAGGGAGCTTTGGGGTCTTACCAGAACTCTTATTGCCAATATGATCGAGGGAGTAACACAGGGGTATAGTAAGGTCTTGCAAATTGAGGGGGTTGGATATCGAGCTACCTTGGAGGGAGAAGATCTTGTGTTTTCACTCGGCTTTAGCCATCCTGTGCGAGCCAAGAAGCCCCAGGGGATATCGTTTTCTGTAGAGAAAAACTTGGTAACGGTTTCAGGGATTGTAAAACAACAGGTTGGAGAGGTTGCTTCGCGTATTCGGTCGTTTCGCCCCCCCGAACCCTATAAAGGAAAGGGAATCCGATACCAGGGAGAAGTAGTTCGCCGAAAGCTTGGCAAAAAAGCGGCAAAGTAATCATATGGCACAAAAAACGGCACAATTGAGAGAGAGACGTCATGGAAGAATTCGGGCAAAAATCAAGGGAATACCCGAGTGTTTTCGTTTGTGCGTATTTAGATCCAATAACCACATTACTGCTCAACTCATTGATGATACTACTGGACAGGTAAAAGCGCATGCTTCTGACGCAATGGTGGATAAAAAAGGCATTGAAGGAGCAAAGGAGGTGGGTAAACGAATCGCCTCACTTGGCAAGAAAATTGAAGCGCGACAAATTGTGTTTGATCGCGGAGGATACAGATACCATGGAAAGGTGAAAGCATTAGCCGAAGGAGCAAGAGAAGGAGGTCTTCAGTTCTAACTATTTTGTATTATGATATCTTGGATTACGAAACTCTTTGTTCGAATATATTTTTTCTGCGACCACCATAAAATCCTGCTGGATTTTTGGTTCACTCTCGCGCCGTCGCGCTCCGAGGGCCGCTGTAAAAACATATTCCTCACAGAGTTTCGTAATTCAGGGCATGAAGTTGTGTAAAGAATATATTTGAGCAAGAGCTTCATAAATCAAAGTCAAAGTAACTATGCCATTGCAATCAAAAAAACAACAGTCAGAACGTCGCGCTCCCATGCAACAGCGACCCAAAGATGAGCTTGATCCCAAACTTATCGACCTTGCCCGTGTATCTCGGGTTACAAAGGGAGGACGTCACTTCAGCTTCCGCGCGGTTGTTGTGGTGGGAGACAAAAAAGGAAAAGTTGGTGTTGGCGTGGCAAAAGGCAAGGATGTTGCTCAGGCAATGGAAAAGGCGACAAGCAGGGCAAAAAAGAACATGATTGTTGTTCCCATTCATGAGGAGACCATTCCTCACGAAGTGATAGCAAAGTCTGGATCCTCTATTGTCATGCTTAAACCTCAAAAGAAGGGGCGAGGGCTTGTAGCGGGGGGACCCGTACGCGTTATTGCTGAAAAGGCGGGTATCAAAAACTTATCAGCAAAATTTATATCCAGAACGCACAATAAATTAAATAATGCAATGGCTACTATCGTTGCGCTAGAAAAGCTTCGAACAAGGAAGAAGTCCGTTACAACAGATGTAACCCCATAAGTATGCAACTACACGAACTTCCATCAAGAACAAAGCAAAAGAAACGGATTGGGCGAGGAGGAAAGAAAGGAACTACCTCTGGACGAGGTACAAAGGGACAGAAGTCTCGGGCGGGAGCTAATATGCCCCCTATCGTGCGAGAGCTTCTTAAGCGGTACCCCAAGCGTAGGGGTGTAGGAACGCACATGAGATCCACAAAATCCTCCGCGTCTAAAGAGTCTGTGAATGTTGCTGATTTAGAGAAGTACTTTGAGATGGGAGCGATTATTACTCCCTCAATCTTGCTTGAAAAAAGATTGGTGCGCAGACAAAATGGAAAAACCCCCGTAGTGAAAGTTCTTGGAAAGGGTGAAGTTACAAAAGCCTTTACTATTGAAGGGTGTGATATTTCAGAGTCAGCTAAGGCAAAGATTGTTGCCGCAAAAGGATCCGTTAGCTCGTTAACTGGTTAATCGGGTATTATTGAAAATTGGTCATTGGTAATTGAAAATTTAAGTCTGTCTTTATGTCCTGGATTACTTCCCTCATACAAGTGTTTAAAATTCCTGATCTTCGCAAGAAGGTTCTGTTTGTTCTGGGGATATTTATGGTATTTCGTGTTATGGCAAATATTCCGGTTGCCGCCATAGATCGGGAGGTTCTTCAAGATTTCTTTGGAAGATTTCAAATTCTTGGATTAATGAACGTGTTTACGGGTGGGGCCATGGACACCTTCTCTATTATCATGCTTGGTCTTGGTCCTTTTATTACGGCCACCATTGTTATGCAGTTACTCACCATGATCTTCCCCGCGCTAAATCGTCTCTATAAAGAAGAAGGGGAAACGGGACGCAAAAAATTTAATCAGTATGGCCGTCTGCTGGCGGTTCCGTTTGCTATTGTACAAGGATACGGTTTTCTCTCCTTTTTAAAAGGAGGAGGCGTAGTGGGATTCCTTACTCCGTTTGATACTTTCATGGCAATTGTCATGATTACTGCCGGAACAATACTTCTTATGTGGTTGGGCGAACTTATTACGGAGCAGGGGATTGGGAACGGGGTTTCCTTGCTAATTTTTGCCGGTATTGTGGCGGCTTTCCCATCACAGATTGGCCAGATGATTGCCCAAGCTCAAACATCTCCGGATCTTATTCCCAATATTGTACTTTTCTTTGCCATGGCGATTATCATTATCGCGGCGGTGTCGTTCTTTACAGAAGCCAAACGAAACATTCCTGTCTCGTATGCCAAACGTGTGCGAGGAAATAAAATGTACGGAGGTGTTTCCACCTATCTTCCGTTGAGCATGAACCCCGCTGGTGTTATCCCAATAATCTTTGCGCTCTCCCTTCTAACGTTTCCTGCCATGATTGCCCAGTTTCTTGGGGCAAAAGAAGGAACATTAGGAGTCATTGCAAGATTTATTGGAGGATCTTTGGAGAATCTCTGGATCTATGGGGGTCTGCTCTTCATTCTGGTGGTGGCATTTACCTACTTTTACACCGCTGTCACATTTGATCCCAAGTCTATTGCGTCTAACTTGCAGAAGATGGGCGGATTTATTCCCGGTGTGCGTCCTGGAGCCACAACTGCTGAATTTCTTATGAAAATATTGAACCGCATTTTGCTTGTGGGAGCAACGTTTCTTGGACTTATTGCCGTGATGCCCTCTATTGTCCAGATGTTTACCAGGGTGGAAACGTTTGAATTTTTGGTAGGAGGCACTGCTACTCTCATCATGGTGAGCGTTGCGTTGGAAACAATGCGCCAAATTCGCTCTCAGCTTCAAATGCGAGAGTACGAAAC
>JAUYLB010000050.1 GCA_030699785.1 bacterium | reverse complement strand
TTTTCTGCGATTGTGGTTACCAGGGCGCTCCTAGACGCGTGCGGAAGAACAAGATTAGAACGTTTTTCTTGGATATGGGGAGCTGTAACAAAATGAATATGGAAAAGATATTTTTTTACCCTCGCGCCATCATTGCCGTATTTGGAGTTGTTGTGGCGCTCGCTCTCTTCGCTTTTATGTTTGTGGGGCTTTCTCCAGGTATTGAGTTTACAGGAGGGAGTATTCTTGAGGTGCAGTACAAAGAGAATCGTCCTTCTCTGAGCGAGGTTCGTTCACAGCTCGCGGAGCTTGGAGGAGAGGTAATGGTTCAGGAAGTAGGAGAAGATGGTCTTGTTATCCGAACAACGGCACTGGGAGAAGAAACGCGAGAGCGTACCCTTACTCTCCTTGGAGAAGAGGCGCAAGAGATGCGTTTTGAATCCATTGGTCCCGTGATTGGCCAAGAGCTCAGGGGGCAGGCATTACAGATATCTATTCTTGCCATACTTACTATCTTTTTATACATTGCGTTTGCCTTTCGCCATACGTCTTCTGTGCTTATGCCGTGGCACTACAGTGGAGTCTCCCTGATTGCTCTTTTTCATGACATGGCAGTTCTCTTGGGATTTCTTTCAATAGCAGGACTCTTGTGGGGTGTTCATGTTACCGTTCCCATTGTTGTTGCTTTTCTCATAGTTTTTGGATACTCCATTAATAATACGGTTGTGGTGTTTGATCGCGTTCGAGAGAACATTCTTCGAGACAGGGGAGACGACTTTCTCTCTGTGGTCACCGCGAGTTTCCGGCAGACGCTTTCAAGATCTATCAACACCTCTCTGACCACACTGATTGTGCTGGTTACTATCTTTCTCTTTGGAGGAGAGACACTGGCTCCTTTTGCTCTTATATTGATTGTGGGTATAACCGTAGGAACCCTCTCCTCTCTCTTTCTTGCCCCCGCCGCCCTCCTCTTATTCTACAACAAGAAGTAGGGGGGGGTGTGGGGGTTGACGAATCGTCAGAAATTTGGTTTAATACTGTAATGACGTTTCCCTATCACTCCATCTGCCTAGATCTTATTTCTCCTCTTAAGTCGCGCACGCGGGAAATTCTTTCCAAGCGTTTTGGGCTTGAGCAAGAGACCCCAAAAACGCTAGAAGCAATCGGGCAAGAGCAGGGCATTACCCGAGAACGGGTTAGGCAAATTGTTCAAGAGGGGGTACGTATTACGCAAGAGAGCGTACAAAAGGAGTCAGCAATCTCCTTGCAAGAGGTATATACACATTTTTCCGAAACACTTGAGCGTGTTGGATATTTGAAAAGAGAGGACCTGTTTGTGGAAACACTTAATGCTTCTAGCACGGAATCTCATGTGATATTCCTTCTCTCTCTCCACAAAGAGTTCTTTAAATGCAAGGAAACCGATGAGTTGTATTCGTTCTGGACAAATCGGCAAGAGGTTCCCGAAAAGATTCCCGTTGTTGTTGAAGAGATCTTTAAGTTTATGAAAGAGCGAAAGGTTGCTGTTGAGTTGGAGGAAATCAAGCAAGTATACAAGCGTGTGATTCGAGAGCGCCATCTTTCTTCTCATGAGACAATCTCGTCTGTATTGGAGGTGACCAAGGTGTTTGCGCAGGGGCACGACGGGCGTTGGGGATTGCGGGAGTGGCCCGAGGTGAATCCTCGCGGTATTCGAGAAAAGGCCCACATTGCTCTCAAACATACAGGACGCCCGCTTCACTTTCTGCAGGTTACTCGCCTTATAGAGGATATGCAAGAATCTTGGGGAAAGTCTAATCGGCGTGTTCTTCCGCAGACCGTCCATAACGAACTGATAAAAGACGCAAGGTTTGTGCTGGTGGGCCGAGGCATGTATGGTTTGGTGGAATGGGGATATCGCCCCGGAACCGTCAAAGATGTAATGGCTGCCATTATTGGTGAGAATGGAGGAAAGATAGCGCGCGATGAGATTATCAAAAAAACCTTGGAACAGCGCTCGGTAAAAGAGAGTACGATTCTTTTGAACCTGCAAGATCGGGGGCTCTTTGCGCGAGACGAAAAAGGGATGTATGATATACGCAGAGACTAGCGTGTCACAAACCAGAATTTCTCATAATTCTAATTACTCTAATTTCTAAAAGAAAAATCCGAAGCACGAAATTCGAAATACGAAACAAATTCGAATGACCAAAATTATAAATCATAAACCGCATTGTCATTCCCGCGAAAGCGGGAATCCAGAACACTGGATCCCCGATCAAGTCGGGGATGACAGAGAGAAGTGGGGATGACAGAGTCGTTTTGAGCATTATAATTTCGAATTTGTTTCGTATTTCGATATTCGGATTTCGAATTTAAATTCCTAATTCCCTATCCGTTAATCGTGCTCCAATCATCTCATGGTTATTGAAATTGGTCCCATCTTTGGTTTCTTTTTTACAACGCTAGCTACCTGGTGGTGGGTATTCCCGCCGTTTTTGTTATATAAAAAGACCCTTGTTTGGTGGCTTTGGTGGAGACAAGATATCTACAGTTCAAAGCAAGAGAGCATTATGCTGGAAATCCGTATGCCTTCGGAGGTAGAAAAACCCTTTCGCGCCATGGAGAATGTGTTTTCTTCTCTTATTCAGATGCACGATCCTCCCGATTTTAAAGAGAAGTGGTTTGAGGGGAAGTCCCAGTGGCGGCTTGCTATTGAAATTGTTTCTTTTGAGGGAAGCATTCACTTTTACCTGCGCATTCGAAAACCCTTGCGTAAGTTTATAGAGTCTGCCATTTACTCGCAGTATCCAAACGCGGAGATTTTTGATGCCGAAGACTACGCCAAAAAAATGCCAAGCACCTTGCCGAACAAAGAGTGGGAAATATGGGGAACAGCGCTAAAACTTGGAAAGCCCGATATCTTTTCTATTAAGACCTACTCGCAATTCTTTGAAGAGAGCGTGCAGACAAAAGAAGAAAAAAGGATCGATCCTATGTCGGCTCTTATGGAGGGATTGGCCACGATTGGGCAAGGAGAGCAACTCTGGATGCAAATCCTTATCAAGCCCCCTGAAGACGCGAGTCCTCTTCCTGATGTGGCAAAAGAGTATGCGGACAAGATGTACGCGGAAAAGAAGGCGGGAAAGAAAAAGAAGGGAGCAACGTTCTTTGATGACACAGGATCTGTGATGCGCCACTTGCTTACCGGACAAGCGCCCGAGCAGGCAAAAGAATCTTCCGAGAAGTTTTCTCTCATTATGCTTTCTCCTCAAGAGGATCAAGAGCTCAAGGCTATTGCAGAAAAATCCAGCAAGCCTGTTTTTCATACCTCTATTCGTTTCTTATACGCGGCAAAAAGAGAGAACTACTTTGGTCCTGCCAAGGCTATCCCCTTAAGCTACTTTAGACAGTTTGCAACAGAGAACCTCAACACACTAAAACCCCTGATGTCTACATTTACCAAGTCTAGTACGGTTGCTACTTGGTACAAGGACGAAAGGATAACGTACCTAAAGAAACGAAGGCTTTTTCGCAACTATGTATTGCGAGTACCCCCGTTGTTCCCACACTCCAACGATGGGGTATTTTTTCTGAACATTGAGGAGTTAGCAACTATCTTTCACTTCATGGGGCAGAGCGTGTTGGACTCGGCCATGTCGGTGCCTCGCGTGGAGTCCAAAAAGTCTCCTCCTCCTTCTAACCTTCCTATAGAGTAATATGGACGCGATATTTTTTGGTCTTACAACATTCAGAAACGAACTGAGAAAGTTTGGCATAAAACGAGACGACCGACGACGGCACTTCTATGCCGTTGGAAAGACGGGTATGGGGAAGACCGAAATGTTAAAAAATATAGCGGTGCAGGATATTCAGCGGGGGAATGGCATGGGATTTATTGACCCACACGGAGAGACCGCAGAGGATCTGCTCAACTTTATTCCCGAACACCGAATAGAAGACTTGGTGTACTTTAATCCCGCCGATACCAAGCAACCCATTGCGTTTAATGTTATGGAGAATGTAGATCCTGAACTGCGCCATATGGTTGCTTCGGGTCTTATGTCTGTGTTTAAAAAAATCTGGCCAGATGTTTGGTCAGCTCGCATGGAGTATATTCTTAACTACGCGGTGCTGGCTCTTTTGGAAGTTCCCGACTCTACGGTACTGGGAATAAATCGCATGCTCTCTGACGCGGCGTATCGCGTCACCGTGGTGGATCAGGTACAAGACCCAGTAGTGAAAGCTTTCTGGAACAAAGAGTACGCCCGCTACACTCAGCGGTATGAAGTAGAGGCAACCGCCGCTATTCAGAACAAGATAGGGCAGTTCATTTCTAACCCGCTTATCCGGAGCATTATTGGGCAACCAAAATCCTCAATCAATATGCGCCATGTTATGGATAATCAACAGATCCTCATTGCCAACCTCTCAAAAGGAAAAATTGGAGAGGATAACGCAAGGTTGTTGGGTGGGCTTTTGGTAACAAAGTTGCAGTTAGCGGCCATGTCCCGTGTGGATATACCTGAAGAAGATCGAAGCGACTTCTATCTTACCATTGACGAGTTTCAGAACTTTGCCACAGATAGCTTTATAAGCATTCTTTCGGAAGCTCGAAAGTATCGTCTTTGTTTGAGTTTGAGCCATCAATATATTTCCCAGTTGGAAGGAGAGACAGACCATTTAAGAGACGCGGTATTTGGGAACGTGGGAACGATTGTATCATTTCGCGTGGGAGCAGAGGATGCCGAGTTTCTAGAAAAGGAGTTTACTCCGTACTTCTTAATGAATGATTTTGTGAACATTGCCAAATACAATATTTTTGTGAAACTCATGATAGACGGGGTATCCTCCAAGCCTTTCTCGGCTCAAACACCTCCGCCTCCCGAACCTCTTTGTCCGTCATTTAAGGAGCGCGCCATTGCCAGATCTCAAGAGAAATACGGGACTCCGCTTCAAGAAGTTTCCAAACAAATCGCCAATCTGCTTGGAGATATATCAGAGGCTACGCTCATGCCTTCGCAGGAAGGAGCGGAAGGTCCTATCCTGTACGACGCGATTTGTTCTATGTGCAAAAAACCAACAAAGGTGGTCTTCCCGCCGGACGGGAAGCGCCCTGTGTATTGCAAGACATGTCGCAAGAAGCTCAAACAGCCATCTTTGCCTGTGAGCCTTGCTACGCGAGAGATATTGCCCTCGGCCTCTCCTGCCGTGTTGGAAACCAAAGAAAACAAACCTTCACCCGTTTCTTTGGGGGAAGTGCTTAAGAAAGATCCTGTTCTTTTTCATCCTGGATCTAAGAAAAATAACGACATGATTCGTCCTCGCGCGGAACTAGATCGTGGAGGATTAAAACAAGCTCTTTTAGACGCGTTGGTAAACAGGCAAGATGAGAGTTCTCAAGATCAAAAGAAAGAGCTTCGTCCGGGAGAGACGGTAACATTTAAGGAAGAATGAGGTGGCTTTCTGATCTATCACCGGAGTTACAAAGGGTGTTGGTTCGGTGCGATCTAAACGTTCCGCTTGAATCGGGAAAGGTGTTGGATGACTTTAGAATTCGCGCCTCTCTGCCCACTATTCAGGCGTTGAGAGAGAGGGGTCACAAAGTTATTCTCCTCACGCATCTGGGGGATCCTCACGGCAAGACGGTTGAGTCCCTTAGAGTTTATCCGGTAGCCTCTGCTTTGAGAGATTTGGGGGTGCCCGTCACGGGAGTTCGCGCTACTGTTGGCAAAGAAGTGGAAAATGCCATAGAAAAACTTGAACCGGGGGGAGTGCTTTTACTTGAGAATGTCAGGTTTTGCCCCGGAGAAGAGGACAATGATAGTGTATTTGCCAAGAAGTTGTCTCGGCTGGGAGACGCGTATGTAAATGACGCTATGGGTGTGTCTCATCGCGCCCACGCGTCTCTGGTTCTTGTGCCTTCTCTACTGCCTTCGTTTGGGGGATTGCTTTTAGAGCAAGAAGTGCGCGTTTTGTCTAAGATTAAAGAGAATCCTTCTCAACCCTTTGTTGTGATTGTGGGGGGGGCGAAGGTAGAGTCAAAGGGGAGCGTTATAGAAGCGTTGGCAAAAAAGGCGAATACCGTTCTTTTGGGAAACCTGATTGGGGACAAGTTGCGATTAGAAAGACCAGAGCTTCTTAAACTTCCCAACGTTATTTCTGCCGTTGACGGAATTATGGAGGGCGAGAGAGCCCTGGACATTGGTCCACGCGCGCGCGAAGATTTTCTCAAAGCTCTTCAGGGGGCTGGTACCGTTTTTTGGGCAGGTCCCTTGGGCATGGTGGAAGATGAGCGCTTTAGAGAAGGATCTCGTGTGGTTGCAAACTTCTTGGCTTCTTTAGACAATGTATTTTCCGTGGCGGGAGGAGGCGACTTAGCAGCCTTTTTGGGAAAAGAGGGACTACGAGAGAAATTGGGGTATGTATCAACGGGTGGAGGAGCAACACTTCACTATGTGGCGGGAGAAGAACTTCCGGGGCTGAAAGCGTTATCTTAATAATTTTGTATTACAAAACTCTTTGCTCGAATATATTTTTTCTGCGGACCGTCATAAAACTCTACTGAGTTTTTGACTCGCTCTCGCGCCGTCGCGCTGCGAGGGCCGCTGCAAAAACATATTTCTCACAGAGTTTTGTAATTTGAAAATAAATGTAAAATTCTATGGAAGAAATACTGAACGTATCAAAGGCGGCGCGAAGAATCAAGAAAGCGGTAAAAAATGGAGAGCGTATTGTGCTCTTCTCTGATTCCGACATGGACGGAATATCCTCTCTCTTGATTCTTCAAGACGCCATAGAAGAGTTGGGCGGGAAGGTGAGTCATGTTGCCTTTTCTAACAGAGAAAGAGATGGGTATGGCATGGCCTTATCTGTGCTGAAGGGATTTCGCGCGCACTGTCCGGCGCTTATTGTGCTCACGGATCTTGGCATAGGGAATGTTAAAGAAATCCAAGAGGCGCGAAGGCTTGGGTTTGATGTGATTGTCATTGATCATCACGAGATTTTGGGGGAGCTTCCTCCAGCAAACGTGATTGTAAATCCAAAACAGCCCCAAGATTCGTATGGGTTTAAAACTCTTGCCGCGTGCGGGCTTGCCATGAAGGTGGGAGAAAAAATAACAGGGGGAAAGGCAAGGGAACGCATGGCTGAGCTGGCACTCCTTGGTACGATTGCCGATCGCATGCCTTTAGAACACGACAATATGGAGATTGTACGGATGGGTCTTGGAGCTATCTGCTCCTCGCCTCGTCCCGGCATTGTTGTGTTACGAGAGAAGCATGATTTTTGCTCATCTGAACCTACGGCCGAGAAGCTTGATTACCCCATTGCTATTCTTAACACAAGAGACAAAGATGCCGATGTGCCGGGAGGGTACTATGTTCTTAGAGCAAAAACAGAGGAAGAAGCAAAACGCCACATTCTTCGATTAGAGAGAAAACTTGTGTCAAAGGAAAAGGAGGTGCAGAGAGTGGCTCAAGAAGTACGAGAGCGCGTTGGAAACAAACCCAAAGCACTTATCTTTGAAGAGGTGAAGGTTTCGGACTTTGTGCTTTTAGGATCCATAGCGAACATTCTCACAAGAGAATTTGATGTGCCGGTATTTTTGTGTAAGCGCAAGGTGGGGGTGAGTGTGGGGTCTGCCCGCTCTCCGGGTTCTTTTCATATTGTAGAAGCAATGACGCGCTGCAAGGAGCTACTGGAATCATTTGGAGGGCATCCCGGAGCCGCGGGCTTTCGCCTTAAAAATATGAATATTGCAAAGTTTAAAGAATGTCTTACACGCCAACACATATGAACTATATTCTACACACAGATGGGGGGGCGCGGGGAAATCCGGGTCCCGCGGCGATTGGGGTTGTTGTTTGCAATAAGAACGACGAGCAACTTAAGTCGTATGGAGAGTATATTGGAGAGACCACAAACAACGAAGCCGAGTACCGCGCGGTTATCACGGGTCTTAAAAAAATCAAGTCCGTATGGGGCAAGGATCAGGCAAAAAAATCTTGTGTGGAGGTTCGCTCAGACTCTGAGCTTTTGGTTAATCAAATGCAAGGAAAATACAAGATTGAGCACCCGAACCTGCAGAAATTCTTTTTGGAACTATGGAATTTAAGAACAGAGTTTCAAGATGTGGTTTTTACTGCGGTGCTTAGAGGTAAAAACAAAGAGGCGGATCGCTTGGTAAACGAAGCTCTTGATGGACAGCAATCCGCGCGTGGGTTGTTTTGACATACCCCCATTTTTGTTGTATTATTTGGCTTGGACTATTACTCTCGTTTAGTGAAGTAGGCGGGCAGAACAGCCGCCGGGTGCCGAATGGTACCCGGAGGAAAGTCCGAACACCCTCTCCTCATTTTGGGGAGAAAAAAGATAGCGGGTAATACCCGTCCGTCGTAAGACGCGAGGTGCGAGCAGAGACGGGTTTACTCGAAAGAGTAAACCCGCCCTCCGAAGCTTTAGCGTAGGAGGGCGTAGCTTGGCTATAAGGTTATCCGAAGGCCAAGGTGAAACGGCTAAATCCTTATTGGGTGCAAGAGCAAACGCCAGTGCTTTTCACTGGCGAACGGTAGCTCGCTACTGTCCTGAGAGGAATCGAAGGGCTTGAGTCCTTGGAGTAATTCTTGGACCAGATAGATGGCTGTTC
>JAUYLB010000026.1 GCA_030699785.1 bacterium | reverse complement strand
TTCTTTGTTGCTTAGATAATTGACAATCTCCGCATTGTTTGCTACATTTCTTTTGTTCTATGCCAACTATTCATCAACTTGTAAAAAAGGGGAGATCAACAACAAAAAATCGGGGAAAGAGCCCCGCTCTTCAGTTTGGATTTAATACCAAAAAAAACCAGCCCGTTTCTTATCCCTCTCCCTTTAAAAGAGGAGTGTGTATTCGCGTATTTACCATGACCCCCAAAAAGCCAAACTCCGCGTTGAGAAAAGTTGCTCGTGTGCGACTTTCTAACGGTATGGAAGTTTCGGCCTATATTCCCGGGGTGGGGCACAACCTGCAAGAGCACTCCGTAGTTGTTCTGCGGGGTGGGCGAGTAAAGGACTTGCCAGGTGTGCGCTACCACATTGTGCGAGGTGTTTTGGATGCTTCTGGCGTTGAAGGAAGAAAGCAGGTTCGATCAAAGTACGGAACAAAACAAGCAAAGAAGTAATATGGCGCGAAAGGCAATAACAAAAAAACATCTGGCTCCAGACACCGTGTATAATGACGCGTTGGTGACCAAGCTGATTAATCATGTCATGAAAGATGGGAAAAAATCCATTGCCCGCAAGGTTGTGTATGGATCTTTTGAGATTCTGAAGGAAAAAACCAAAGAAGAACCTTTAAATGTCTACTTGAGAGCCATGGAAAATGTTGGTCCCATGCAGGAAGTAAGGTCCCGTCGTGTTGGGGGAGCAACGTATCAGGTTCCTGTTGAAGTACGAGGAGATCGAAGACAGAGTCTTGCTCTGCGCTGGATCATTGGATCGGCAAGAGGGAAAAAAGGCAGACCCATGAGAGAAAAACTGGCCGAAGAAATTTTGGCTGCTTCCAAAAATGAGGGATCAGCCATAAAGAAGAAAGAAGACGTGCATCGCATGGCAGACGCAAACAGGGCCTTTGCGCATCTTGCCTGGTAAATTTAATCAAGACCATTTATTTTTTGGTTTGTTTTGAATTTTGAACATTGTGATTTAGAATTTGTTTCGTATTTCGATATTAGAATTTATAATTTCTTTTACGAGGTAAAAGCTATATGTCCAGAAGTTATCACATTGATAAGTATAGAAATATTGGCATTATTGCCCATATTGACGCGGGAAAGACCACCACAACCGAACGTGTGCTTTTTTATACAGGCATCTCTCATAAGATTGGAGAGGTGCATGAGGGGCAGGCTGTTATGGACTGGATGGAACAAGAACGAGAACGCGGGATTACCATTACATCGGCGGCAACAACTTGTTTTTGGGTTCCAACCAGATTTGCCCAAGACAAGAAGCATGAGTACCGATTTAATATTATTGATACGCCGGGTCACATTGATTTTACTGTAGAAGTACAGCGTTCTCTTCGTGTTCTTGACGGAGCCGTTGTGGTGTTTGACGGAGTTGCCGGAGTAGAACCGCAGTCCGAAACCGTATGGCGTCAGGCCGACAAATTTGCTGTTCCCCGAATCTGCTTTATAAATAAACTTGATCGTACGGGAGCTTCTTTTGAACGAGGACTAGACTCTATTATAAAGAAACTCACCCCCAATGCCATTGCCATTCAACTTCCTATTGGAGAAGAAGAAAATCTAAGGGGCATTATTGATCTGCTTGCTATGAAGGCGTATAGCTTTGAAGGAGACTTTGGCCAACAAATTGTGGAGCAGGAAATTCCCGAAGACATGAAAGAGAAGGCAAAAGAGTGGAGGGAAAAGGCCGTAGAAAGAATCGTGGCAGAAGACGAGGTTCTTATGAACAAATACCTGGGAGGAGAAGATGTTTCTCTGGAAGAGATAAGAGGAGCGCTTCGCAAAGCCGTTATTGCGAGCAAACTTGTTCCCGTGTTTTGTGGGTCGGCCCTTAAGAACAAAGGTGTACAGTTTGTGCTTGATGGTGTAGTAGATTATCTTCCCAGCCCGGCCGATTTACCCACAATCAAGGGGGTTGACCTTAAAACAGAGCAGGAAATTGAGCGAGAACTCAAAGACGAAGAGTCATTTGCAGCACTTGCCTTTAAAGTTGCTACCGACCCATATGTTGGAACACTAACATACTTTCGAGTGTACTCGGGAACACTTACCAAGGGGTCGTATGTGTTGAACGCAACCACCGGAGAAAAAGAGCGTATTAGTAGAATTCTGCGCATGCACGCCGCCGAACGAGAAGAGGTAGACGAGCTATTCGCGGGAGATATTGCTGCTACCGTGGGGCTCAAAAATACAACTACGGGGCACACGCTGTGTTCTGAACAAAATCCAATTTTGCTTGAGCAGATTTCCTTTCCTGAACCTGTTATTTCTATTCGCATTGAGCCCAACACCAAGCAGGATCAGGAGAAGATGGGCTTTGCTCTTAAACGCCTATCTGACGAAGATCCCACGTTTCGTGTTTCTTCGGATGGTGAAACCGGAGAAACGATTATTTCAGGTATGGGCGAATTGCACCTTGATATTATTGTAGACCGAATGAAGAGAGAGTTTGGTGTTGGAGCGCAGGTTGGCAGGCCCCAAGTTGCCTATAAAGAAACAATCACACAAGGGGCGGAGGCGGAGGCAAAATATGTACGCCAGACGGGAGGTCGCGGACAGTTTGGACACGTGAAACTTCGCGTTGCTCCCAAGGCAAAGGGAGAAGGATTTAGCTTTAAAAACGAGATCAAGGGAGGTGTTATTCCTCGTGAGTATATTCCCGCCGTTGAAAAAGGTGTTAAAGAAGCCATGGCAAAGGGAGTGGTGGCGGGCTATCCCATGGTGGACATAGAAGCTACGTTGTTTGACGGTTCTTATCATGAAGTGGACTCTTCTGAAATGGCTTTTAAAATTGCGGGTTCTATGGGTTTTCAAGATGCTGCCCGAAAGGCAAGTCCCATTCTACTCGAACCTATTATGAATCTTGAAGTAACGGTACCTGAAAACTTTTTTGGTGATGTTATTGGGGATTTATCTTCTCGCAGAGGGCAGATCCAGGAAACAGAAGATCGCATGGGTATGAAAGTGATTGGCGTGCTGGTCCCTCTTGCCGAAATGTTTGGGTACGCCACCAACTTGCGTTCGTTGACAGAAGGCAGGGGAACCTTTACAATGGAGTTTAAACGATATGAGGGAGTTCCTCAAAATGTCTCTCAAGAGATTATCGCGGGAAAAGCCAAGTAACGCTTATGGAATTCAATGAACTCATAAAGATTATGGAGAGCGGGGGAGGGGTTGTTATTGTCGAAAAAGGATCCCCCGTGGCGGTTCTTCTGCGGTATGAAGAGTATAAACGCCTGCAAGGCGGAGGCCCTAAACCTCAAGAAGCCCCCCTTGTGAGAGAGGAAGACCCCTTTGAGGGGTCACGGGAGTTGACAATCGACGATTTACCGCTATAATGCCTCCAGTAAATAACTAATAACATATAACTAATAACTTTAATGTATGGCAACAGAAAAATTTGAGAGAACAAAACCGCACGTGAACATTGGAACGATTGGGCACGTTGACCACGGCAAGACCACTTTGTCGGCGGCTATCCTTCATGTGTTGTTTATGAAGGGGTTGGTTGCGGTAGAAAGATCTATCGACCAGATTGACGCGGCTCCCGAAGAAAGACAGCGCGGTATTACCATTAACATTGCGCACTTGGAGTACCAGACCGAAAACAGGCACTACGCGCACATTGACGCTCCCGGACACGCCGACTACATCAAGAACATGATTACCGGGGCTGCTCAAATGGACGGAGCCATTCTTGTTGTTTCGGCTCCCGATGGTCCCATGCCTCAAACCCGTGAGCACATCTTGCTTGCCAGGCAGGTGGGACTTCCTTCTGTCATTGTATTTCTGAATAAATGCGACATGGTAGATGATCCGGAAATGATTGACCTTGTAGAGTCTGAAGTGAGAGAACTTTTGAATAAGTACGGATACAAGGGAGACGAAGCTCCGGTTATTCGTGGTTCGGCTCTTAAGGCGTTGGAATCTAAGTCCGCGGATGATGAAGCGGCAAAACCTATTCTTGATCTTATGGCCGCCGCTGACTCGTTTATTCCTCAGCCCGAGCGAGAAATAGAGAAGCCATTCATTATGGGTATTGAAGATGTATTTTCCATTGAAGGACGAGGAACCGTGGCAACCGGAAGAATAGAAAGAGGTGTGATTCATCCTAACGAAGAAGTTGAGGTTGTTGGTATTCGCCCCACAAGCAAAACAACCGTGGTGAGCGTAGAAATGTTCAAAAAAATGCTAGATGAAGGACAGGCCGGCGACAACGTTGGTATTCTTCTCCGCGGACTCAAGAAAGACGATGTTGAGCGAGGACAGGTACTTGCCAAGACCGGTAGTGTCACCCCTCACACAGAGTTTGAAACAGAAGTGTATATTCTTACCAAAGAAGAGGGAGGACGTCACACTCCATTCTTTGCGGGATACAAGCCTCAATTCTATTTCCGCACAACCGACGTAACGGGAGATGTAACTCTGCCCGAAGGAACAGAAATGGTTATGCCTGGTGATACGATAAGCTTGAAGGTAAAGTTGATGGCTCCAATCGCCATGGAAGAAAAACAAAGGTTTGCTATTCGAGAAGGTGGAAAGACCGTAGGAGCAGGAGTAGTGACCAAAATTATCGCGTAGCATCGCAAGGCGCTACAAGCGCCCCTCTGTTTCAAAGAACCCCTACAATTCATCATTATGGCAACACCAAAAGGCGAAACAGTAAAGGAGCAGATACAGCAGAGATTGCGTATCCGCATTAGCGCGTATGATCACAAGGTCATTGATGCTTCTTGTCGTCAAATCATGGAGACCGCTCTTCGCCAAGGGTGTGAGGCTGTGGGCCCCATTCCTCTGCCTACCGAGATTCGCAAGTACACGGTGAATCGATCTCCATTTGTTCACAAAGATTCTAGGGAGCAGTTTGAGATGCGTATCCACAAGAGGTTGGTTGATGTGCTGAATCCCAACCCAAAGATGATTGACGCGCTTACAAAT
>JAUYLB010000024.1 GCA_030699785.1 bacterium | reverse complement strand
GGAGATATTGAGCAGTCAACGTACAAAGTGCTTAAAAGAATTGCGCCCAATGTGGTCTGTTTGGGGTATGATCAGCAGACTCTCAAAGAAGATCTGGAGCGTTCCGGCATCTCTTTTCCCGTGGTAGTACTTGATTCTTATAAGCCAGAAGAGCTTCATAACTCTCTCCTAGGAGAGAAGTTTCAAAAACTCCCTTGATTATTTTAAGGAAGGGTGATAGAATCCTTGGGTAGTAAAGACAGGAAAGGAATGAAAGTCCACCTAGAACCAGATATTATTGGAACCATTGCGGGCCTTCCCATCTCAAGTAGTCTGCTGTTGGCCTGGATTGCGGCTATTCTGCTCGTTGGATCGGGCATACTCATTGTTCGATCTCTCAAGCTTGTTCCCGGCAAAGCCCAGGGCGTTGCCGAGGTAACCATAGAGGGAATTTTTGGTTTCATGGAGAGCATAACGGGAAGCAGAGAAAAGGCAAAAGAACATTTTCCTCTGATTGCTTCCTTCTTTTTGTTTATTCTTACCATGAATTGGATTGGCATATTTCCTGGCATTGGATCCATTGGATTTGACCAGATTCTGAACGGAAAAGAGGTGTTTGTTCCATTTTTTCGTCCTCCGGCCAGTGAACTAAACACAACACTTGCTCTTGCCTTGGTTTCTGTGATCATCACGCAAATCTATGGCATTTGGAAGCTTGGGATTTTACGTCATTTGGGAAAGTTTTTTGTATTTGGAAAGGGTCCCATTTACTTTTTTATCGGCCTTATGGAGCTTGCGGGAGAATTTACAAAGATTATCTCATTCTCCTTTAGACTCTTTGGGAATATGTTTGGCGGTAAAGTTATGTTGGTTATTATAATGACTTTAGTGCCACTTATCTTGCCCGTACCATTTTTGGCTCTGGAACTCTTGATTGGATTTCTTCAGGCACTGGTGTTTGCCGCGCTTACACTGATTTTTCTGAGCTTTGCGACAGAAACCGCGCATTAAAGGTCTTGTACCAAAAGAAAAGAACAAGCAATAAACAAAATATATGGAATTAGAAGCAGCAAAAGCAATTGGAGCGGCTATCGCGATTGGATTTGGAGCTATTGGGCCCGGTGTTGGTGTGGGTATTTTGGCGGCTCGCGCCATGGAGGCTATTGGAAGAAACCCAGAAGCGGCTCCCAAAATTCAGGCGGCAATGATCTTGGCGATCGCGTTTGCGGAAGCTATCGCAATCTACGCTCTGGTTATCGCTCTGATTATTAAGTTTGTGTAAAGGCAAGTCACATGGAACTTATTGAAGGTCTTGGTATCAATGGATGGCTCCTGGTTTCACAGGCAACCACGTTTCTTATTGTGCTTCTTTTGTTGCGCTGGCTTGTGTTTCAAAAAATCGTTCAGTTTTTAGACCAACGCAAAGAACGCATTGCGAAGGGGTTGGAGTATAGCGCGGAATATGAGAGGAAGCTTCAGGGTATTGAAGCCACAAAGCTAGAAACAATCCGCAAGGCAAAAGAAGACGCCAACCAGATTTTGAGAGAGGCGGCTGTTTTGTCTCGTGAGCAAACAGAACAAGCAAAAAAATGGGCCAGAGAACAGGCAGAGAAAATTCTTGCAACAGCGCAAGTTGAAGGCGAAAAACAGCAGCAGAGAATTGTAGAAGAATCCAGAGATGAGATAGTAAACATGGGTATGTTGGTTGCCGAACGCGTTCTTGGTAGGGCTGTGGCTCCCAAAGACGAAACCACGGCATTTGAAGAGGCTATTCAGGTATTTGAAGAAGAATTCTACGGACAGTTGCTTGCCAAAGAAACAGCGGGAGGAGAGAGCAGAGAAGATATGGCAAAAGCGGGCAAAGTGTTTCGAGAGCTTTTGCGCAAGCAGGGGGATCTTAAATTTCTTCCCAACATCCTTCAGGCGTGCGCCGATATATTAGAAGGAAAAGAAGAGAAATCTATGGAAGTGGTAACTGCGCGAGAGCTCAAAGAAGAAGAGCGCAAGCGTTTGAGAGATCTTCTCTCTCAAGCGGGATTTACCGTAAAAGAGAGCGTTCGTCCCGAGGTGCTGGGAGGCGTAGCGCTGTTCTTTGGGGGAGAACACCTGGTTGACGCGACCATACGAGGAAAGTTGCATCGTGTATGGGAAGAAGCAAAAAGCGCCGAATAATATGGATTTACGGAAATTTAAAGAATACATCAAAACAGTTGATCTGCAGACCCATCCTGAAGAAGTAGGGAGAGTTGTTTCAACAGGAGACGGAATCTGTCAGATTGAAGGATTGCCGAACGCCATGTTTTCTGAAATGGTTACCATTGAGCGTTGGGGAAGCGAAGACAAGAGCGAATCCTCTATTCCTGCCATGATCTTGAGCTTAGAAGAATTTACGGCGTCTGCCGTGTTGTTTGGCGCGGAAGATCAAGTGCAAGAAGGAGACGTGGTGCGTAGAACCGGAAAAGTATTAAGCGTACCTGTGGGAGAAAATCTGCTGGGAAGAGTAGTAAACCCTTTGGGTGTTCCCTTGGATGGCAAGGGTGATATTGCCACCTCTACCACACTTCCCGTAGAAAGACCGGCTCCTTCTGTGATTGCGCGGCAGTCCGTTGCCACTCCTCTTGCCACTGGTATGAAAGTTATTGACGCGGTTATTCCTATTGGAAGAGGGCAGAGAGAACTTGTGATTGGCGATCGGCAAACGGGAAAAACAGCCCTTGTAGTGGATGCGATTATAAACCAGCTCAACGAGCCCGAGAGTACTCGCCCTATCTGTGTGTATGTTGCCATAGGGCAGAAATATTCAAAGGTGGCGCAGGTTGTAGAAGAGCTGAAACGCAAGGGAGCTATGGAGTACACCATGGTGGTTTTGGCGGGCGCTTCAGATCCCGTGCCCCTTTGGCATATTGCTCCGTTTGCGGGATGTAGCATGGGAGAGTATTTTCGAGATAAAGGACGAGACGTTCTTGTTATTTATGACGACCTATCCAAGCACGCTTGGGCCTGGCGTCAAATTGCTCTTCTCTTGAGACGTCCGCCGGGAAGAGAAGCATACCCCGGAGACATTTTCTATTTGCATTCTCGTCTCTTGGAGCGCGCGGCAAAACTTTCTCCCGAGCATGGGGGAGGATCTCTTACCGCTCTTCCTATCATTGAAACACAATTGGGGGACGTTTCGGCATATGTTCCCACCAATGTTATTTCCATTACAGATGGACAGATTTATCTGGAGCAAGATCTTTTTGCAAGAGGTCAGCGTCCCGCGGTAAACATTGGACTTTCAGTGTCTCGTGTGGGATCCGCTGCCCAAACAAAAGCCATGAAAAAAGTGGCATCTCAACTTAAGCTTGAGCTTGCGCAGTACCAGGAGCTCGCGGCGTTTGCACAATTTGCGCAAGATTTAGACGAGGCCACAAGAAAGCGTATTCTTCGGGGAGCTCGTTTAACAGAGATACTCAAGCAAGATCAGTATGGTGTTATGCCCATGGAGGAGCAGGTTATAGCTCTCTTTGCGGGTATTTCTGGAGCGCTAGACGCGATTTCTCAAGAAGAGGTTAGAGAGTTTGAAGCAAGATTTTTGGAGTTTATGCGGGTGAAGCACGAAGATATTCTCAAAAAGATACGCGACAGTAAAGACTTTCCGGAAGAAGCGCAAAAACAGGTTAAAAAGATACTCGAAGAGTATATTGCCTCTCTCTCATGACCTCGCAGACACATCTTAAAAACAAGGCGCGCGCGGTAAAAAACATTGGCCAAATCACCAAAGCAATGGAGATGGTTTCTGCCGCAAAAATGAGAAAAGCGCAAGAGTCTGCTTTGAGTGCTCGCCCGTATGCCAAACACATGCTTTCTCTCTTTTCGAGTCTTTTGTTGCACATGAAAAAAGAAGGAGAGCTAGGACTCTCCTTAGGGAAGGTTAGAGAAGGCGTGGTGTGTCTTGTGGTAGTAACAAGCAACAAGGGATTGTGCGGGAGCTACAATAGTGGAGTAATGCGCGCCGCTCTTGCATGGAAAGAACGAAAAGAGCAAGAAGGGAAGCGCGTGGAGGTGGTAACGGTAGGAAAAAAAGCTCGAGACGTGTTTCGCAAGAGAGAGGCGCATATTGCACAAGAGTTTCTAAACTTTTCTGAAGTGGCAACTATAGAAGACGTTTCTCCGGTTGCGAATTGGATTCTTCAGGCAAAAGAAAAGGGACTCTACGAAGAAATGACCTGCTGGTCTACCACGTTTATTTCGGCGCTCGAGCGAAAAGCCACAGAGGTACAGATCCTTCCTTTTTCTCAAGAGGCCATTGAGCGTGTGGTTGAGGGGATTATTCCCAAAACGGGAAAGTACTCAACGTGGGTTCAAGAAGAGCGAGAAGAAAAAGAAACTTCTTCGGTTCTTCTGGAACCCACACCGGAAGAATTGTTAGAGAAACTTTCTGACATGCTTGTACGATCTGAAATGCTTCATCTGATTTTGGAATCAAACGCGGCGGAGCATTCTTCTCGCATGGTTGCCATGAAAAACGCAAGCGATAACGCAAAAGATCTTATGGAAACTCTTACCCTACAACTAAACAAAGCGCGACAGGCGAACATTACACAAGAGGTCGCGGAAATAGCAGCTGGCAAAGAAGCACTAGGCGTATGAATACAGGAACAATCATTCAAATACTGGGTCCGGTTGTGGACGTGGAATTTTCAGAGAGTCTGCCCAAGATTTCAACAGCTCTTCGGGTAAAAACCGAGGAGGGGAGTATTATGTTGGAAGTCATGAAACACCTGGGAGGCAACAGAGCAAGAACGGTTGCCATGGGATCAACAGATGGGTTGTCTAGGGGAGAGAAGGTGGAAGACACGGGATCTCCTATTTCGGTTCCCGTTGGAGAGCAGGTACTTGGAAGAATGTTTAACGTACTTGGAGAGTCCATAGACAATATGGGAGAGGTGGATCAAGCGACCGAACGTTGGCCTATTTTTAGGCAAGCACCCGCTCTGGAAGATCAAAAGGTGGAGCCCGAGGTGTTTGAAACAGGTATTAAAGTTATTGATCTTCTCTGTCCCTTCTTAAAGGGGGGAAAGGTTGGCTTGTTTGGAGGAGCCGGAGTAGGAAAGACCGTGCTTTTGCAAGAACTTATTCATAATACCGCAAAGGCTCATGGAGGGTATTCGGTATTTGCGGGTGTAGGAGAAAGAACTCGAGAAGGAAACGACCTGTATCATGAGATGAAAGCTTCTGGTGTGCTTGGCAATACCGCCCTGGTGTTTGGGCAAATGAATGAGGTTCCGGGCGCTAGGTTTCGCGTTGCGCTTACGGGTCTTACCATGGCAGAGTATTTTCGAGATGAAAAGCACAAGGACGTTCTCTTTTTTATAGACAATATTTTCCGTTTTGTGCAAGCGGGATCTGAAGTATCAACACTTATGGGGCGTATGCCTTCTGCGGTGGGATACCAGCCCACGCTGGCCGCGGACATGGGGCAACTTCAAGAACGCATTACCTCAACCACAAAGGGATCCATTACATCTGTACAGGCAATCTACGTGCCTGCCGATGACATTACCGACCCTGCTCCCGCAACAGCATTTGCTCACCTAGATTCTACGGTGGTTCTTTCTCGAGAGCTCTCACAGCTGGGTATTTATCCCGCGGTGGATCCTCTTGCGTCTAACTCTTCGGCTTTAGATCCCAGAATTGTGGGAGAAGCTCATTACAAGGTTGCTCGGGACGTGCAAAAGATTCTCCAGCGATACAAGGAGCTACAGGATATTATTGCCATTTTGGGTATGGAGGAACTTTCCGACGAAGACAGAACGGTTGTGGCAAGGGCCCGCCGTCTGCAGAGGTTTCTCTCGCAACCATTTTCGGTTGCGGAGGCATTCACGGGGTTGGAAGGCAAGTACGTAAAACTGGAAGATACGGTGAGAAGCTTTCAAGAGATTGTAGATGGCAAACATGACCATAGAGAAGAGTCGGCGTTTTATCTAAAGGGAGACATTAGCGACGCGTAATTCTATGGCCTTTCCCTTGTTTATCTTTTCCTTGGACAGAGAGCTCTTTGCCGGAAAGGCAAACACCATCTCTTTGCCGGGAGCAGACGGGAGAATTCAGATTCTCCCCAACCACGCTCCTCTTATCTCTCTTTTAAAAGAGGGAGAAATTGTTATAGAACAAGAGAGCGGGGATTCCCAAAAACTTCCCATTGAAGGGGGGGTTGCTGAAGTTCGAGAAGAAAAGGTTGTTGTATTGGTGCATTTTTAATATCCACTATGAGTCCACACAACACATGCGAAGCGGTAGCGGTGCGCTGTATTGATTTTCGTATACAAAAGTTTCTCAACGCGTATTTAGATGAGAAGTTTCCCGGATCGTATGACTGTCTTTCTCTCGCGGGAGGAGTAAAGCACCTCTTAGATGATGGAGAAGAGTATAACACCGCGCTCCATAATCTGCGTATTTCTCATTCTTTGCACTATCCAAGCAGAATTGTGCTGATCCAGCACGAAGATTGCGGGGCATATGGAGGATGCGTGGCGTTTGAAAATGATTTTGAGAAGGAACTGGCATTTCACAAACAACAGATGGAGCAAGCAGAAGAGTTGCTCAAACAGCACTTTCCGGAAGCCTCTATTGAGAAACTTCTCATCCGTCTTTCGGGAGAATTGTTAAGTATATAATCTATAATAGAAAACCGCAGAGCGTATGCCTGCGGTTTTCTGATGCTTATTTTCTGTTTTGGATTGCTGGGCTGTTGTAAAAAGTCGCAAAGTATGGTATAAGCCATGCGGACCTTTGTTCTATCTAAAGGAGGATTTTTGTGAGGTTGGTCATCGGTCCCGCGACGAGCCCCGAGTATAAGAGCGTTGCAAAAAGGTTTCTGTCTGATTACGTCATTAGCTTGATCGGCGAGGTGGACGGTTACCTTGCCGACCCGGGATGTCTCAAATCTTTTCATCTATGGGTACAAATTTTGTGCCCAGATGAGGTAGTTATCGCACGATCTTCGTGCGATGTCAGCTCACCTTTGTACTTGCAGAAAAGCAAGAGGAGTAGAGAGGAGCTTGAGTTGGCAGGCATCCCGGTAAGCGAAACGTTCTATTCCTCATCTAAAAACTTTGCTCGACCGGCACCGGCAATTGCAAGTATTGACTGCGTGGATAGCCGGTTGAACGAAATGGTCCTGAATGGTGCGGGTGGCGATATTATCAGCCGGCTTCCTGGAGGACTTGCCCCTTTCCTCCAAGGGGATCCAGTCGCTCAAAATGAGCTGGATCTTCTTAGAACTCTTTGTCTGAACGAGGTTCGGGGATGCAATCATCAGGATTGCAAAGCTTATGCCTATGCGGGACACCGGCCTTTATCGTTTGAGGAAGATCTTGCGTTCCATCAGGAGCGAGAGATACCCTCCGCCACGCAGCTCTTTCAGAAGCGGGGGATTTCCTTTATCGGGAATTTCCATAGATTCTAGCTAGTATGTGTCCCTTGCGGACGCGATTTGACCGAGAGCTTGCTCTCGGTCTTTCCATTCCATAAAGATGTCTTGTATCCACACCTAACCGAGAGTTAGGAAATATTATGCGACATTGATGTGCAAAGCTGATGTGTGAAACCTGGTTTCACACATTTTGGTTTCACACATTTTTACTATAGGTACGTGAGCGACAAATAATGCGTAAAAAACGTA
>JAUYLB010000009.1 GCA_030699785.1 bacterium | reverse complement strand
TCCACCACAAATGAAACCGAAAGCCCCTCCAACAATTCTTGCATAGAGAGAAGTTGAGCAAGCTGTTCTTTCTGCCCTCTCTCTTCTAAAAGTTTTTCAAGAGCGCGAGGACGCTGAAGGTATGAGATAAGCGGATGTTTTGATACTGTGACAAGAAAAATAATCTCCTTAATGCCCGACTCTTTTAACTCTTCCAAGAGAATGTGGATGAGGGGCTTGTTGGCAAGCGGAAGAAACTCTTTTGGAACCGCTCTTGAAAGTGGTAAGAGGCGTGATCCCGCCCCCCCTATGGGCACAAGCGCTTTTGTAACTATCTTCTGGGTTTCTGCCATACTCTCTTAAGAAATATTCTGTTTGCGAAGAAAGGCCGGCACATCCAACTCCTTCTCCTGCTCTTCCATCTCTTGTATTTCTCGATCCGTTTCTCTTTTTACATCAAGTCCGTTGCGACGCACCAGAATCTGCTCTTCCTGTTTTTCTTCTTGTCGCAAAAGCTGCTCTTCTTTTTTTTGGTCCTGCAAAACTAGAGCCGGTTTTTTCTTTTCTTCCGGTTTCTTTTTTGAAGGAGCTGAATTCTCTTCCTTTTTCTTTTCAACAGGATTTGGAACGGAAGGTTTTTTTGCAACGGGTTTTTTCTTTTTTTCCTCTTTTTTGCCTTCTTCCCCGCATCCCACCGCCAAGAGTGTCACACACAGGCCGTTACGAGAAGATCCTTTGCAAGAAATACCAAAGATCACGCGAGCTCGCGGATTGTGCTCGGCAATGGTTCTACTGATCTCTGCCACTTCGGGCATCTTCATTCCTTTGTCTCCTGTAATACTAAACAAGATACGCTCAGCCCCCGCAATAGAATACTCATAGAGAGGATTTGCAAGAATGTCTCTTGAAACATCCTGCGCCCTGCTCGCGCCAGAAGCAGAAGCAAAGTGTAGAAACGCAAGACGCCCCCTTCCTTCAAGAACAGAACGAATATCGGCAAAGTCCACATTAATGAGTCCGGGAGATGCTATGGTTTCTATCAGTCCCTCCAGAGATTGCGCAACCTTTGTATTCACTGCAGAAAGAGATTCCTGTAGAGACGCGTTTTTCTCCACAAATGAGAAAACCTTATCGTTGGGCATAACACAATAGGCGTTTAGGAACGGGCAGGCCGCCTCAAGCGCTTCTTTGGCAATCTGCTTCCTTTTTTCTCCTTCAAATGAGAAGGGAAGCGTGAAAATGCCAACGCTCAAACACTTTGAGTCTTTTGCCGCTTCCGCAAAAACGGGAATTGCTCCAGACCCTGTTCCACCTCCAAGAGAAACAATAAAAACGCAGATATCCTGCCCCTCGCACAGCTTCTTAACGCGCTCCGTTTCGGCAATAGCGGCTTGTTTTCCAACCGCAGGATCCATGCCACATCCCAAGCCTCTGGTAAGTTCGTACCCAAAAGAGAGCGCTCTCACCTTGCGAGGAAGTTCTTTCAAAGATTGCACATCGGTATTCGCAACAACAAAATCCGCCCGCTGTACGCGACGGGATATTTCGGTAACAATATTTCCCCCACCCCCACCAATGCCAATAACCCGAATTTTGGTGCGAGGAATCTGCCCATCACCCTTTGTTCTGGGTACCACAGAAGAAGCTTTGGGCAGTACGGCCTTCTTTGTGCTCTTCTTGATCTGAGCTTGACGAGCGGATCCTGATCCCGAGCGAACTTGTCTTGTTTTCTTTGCACTTAGTTTCTTTGCTACCATATAGAGCCAGTGTACAAGGAAATAGTAAGAGGGTCAAATCAGTAAAAAGTAACTAGATTGCACGGATGGAAAGCGGATGAGCACGGATATCAAAATCGATGTGGATAACTAATGGATAACTAACCGAGAGTTAGTTTGAGCTATAGGGATTGACAAACGCAATAATGTTGCATTAAGGTAGAGTTTGAGTTAGAGTGGAGCGAATGAATCGCACAACCCTATTTCTCACCATAACGGGCGTTCTTTTAGCAGTAGTTCTGCTGTTTTCTTTTTTTCTTTCTTATAAAGAACCTAAGGGATTTGTTGTAACCGCAACATTTTATCCTCTTGCCTACGTGGCCCAAGAAGTAGGGGGAGAGTATATTACCGTTTTTACCATCACTCCTCCGGGAGCCGAAGCTCACCACTATGAACCAACTCCGCGAGACATCTCTCGCATTACGCGCTCTCATCTTTTTCTTATGAACGGAGGTGGGCTAGACCCCTGGGCAGACCGTCTTCTTTCAAGCCTGCAAGAGAGTGGCATCCCTGTTGTGGTTATGGCAGACCGCTTTACTACCCAAGATCCTCATTTCTGGATCGACCCCCTCTTTATGAAAGAGTATGTTGAAGCCGTAAGAGACCAGCTTGTGCTCTTAGACAGCAAAAACAAAATATACTATCAAGAGAACGCCCAAAAATTACTGCTTGCCCTAAACAACCTGCACAAAGAGTATGTAATAGGACTAAGCACCTGCTCTAAAAGAGACGCCATTGTCATGCATGAGGCCTTTGGCTATATAGAAGCAAGGTACGGCCTTGTATTCCACTCTCTGGCCGGTATCTCGCCCGAAGCTGAACCCTCTCCCCGAAGAATCGCAGACCTTGCAGACCTGGCGCGAGAACACAACATCTCTATTATTTTCTTTGAGACACAGGTCTCTCCCCGCGTAGCCACCACCATTGCCAAAGAAGTGGGGGCAGAAACTCGCCTCTTGCACCCTATTGAAAGTCTTTCCAAGCAAGAGAAAGCAGAGGGACATTCCTATATCTCTCTTATGCAAAAAAATCTCCAAGAGTTGCGCAAGGCCTTGGAATGCGAGTAAAATAAAGTAAAGTCAAAATGCAAAAATCAAAATTCAAAATGACAACGCAAAATTTAAAAAGGAATCCAATAGCAGAGCTACCTTGTCATTCTCGCGCGTGCCCACCGAAGCTCAAAGAGCGTAGGCGGGAAAGCGGGAATCCAGATCCCCGTTTCCACGGGGACAGGCCTGGATCCCCGATCAAGTCGGGGATGACAGAAGGAGGAGTCGGGGATGACAGGGTCGTTTTAAACATTATAATTTAGAATTTGTTTCGAATTTCGATATTCGGATTTCGAATTTACTAGTTTACTAGTTAGATATGGACGCAATCACCGCAAAAAACATACACTTCTGGCACGGAGACACTCACGTACTTGAGGATGTCTCTTTTTCCATTTTACCGGGAGAGTACGTTGGCATCATAGGGCCCAACGGTAGCGGAAAAAGCACGCTTGTCAAAATAATCTTGAGTATCTTAAAGCCCTTTTCGGGAAGCTCAACAATTTTTGGAGAAGAGAGTTCCCGCCCGGGCGCCAGATCCCACATTGGATATGTGCCCCAGCATATCGCCCAATCTGCCGCC
>JAUYLB010000008.1 GCA_030699785.1 bacterium | reverse complement strand
CTGGGCCACAAAAGCGGTAAACTATTGTGTCCAAAGTTTTTCAATAGGATGGATATTGGGAATTACATCAATCATTCTGAAAATGCGAACATGAGATACGAAAAAGGCAAGGGCTATTTTGCAAAGAGGGATATTAAGGCAGGCGAGGAGTTGTTGGCTAACTACAAGGAATTATCAGAGCCAGAGGATACAAGAGAGGAGTATTATAAATAGATTCTAACATCGTCCAATATCTGGAGCCGTGGAAAATGACTTCACCCCGCTTATTTAAGCGGGGTTTGTCATTGCCCCAAAACTTGACCGGACCAAGTTGAGCAACCCTTATTCTTCGTTCATCACCCTAGCGGTTGACTGTAACATCATTGAAGCGTATACATAAGAGTATGAAGCGCATCGTCCAGTTTCAAGTATACAAAGGGGAAAACGCCTACGTAGGAGAAGGCGTGGATTTGGCTATCGTCACGCAGGGCTCCACCCTTGACGAAGTAGTGAGTAACCTGAAGGAGGCACTTGCCCTCCATCTGGAGGGAGAGAACCTATCGGATCTAGGCTTCGCGCCTCAGCCCTCTGCTTTGGTGAACTTTGAGTTGGACTCTGATTATGCCAAAGCTTAAGGTCCTCTCTGGACCCGAGGTTCTCAAGATTCTAGAGCAGTTTGGTTTTGTAGTGGCTTCCCAAAAGGGAAGTCACGTTAAGTTAAAAAGGCGAACGGAGGCCGACAACAACCAGATACTTACTGTGCCAAACCATAAAGAGCTTGATAGAGGAACTCTACGCGCCATCTTGCGTCAGACCTCTCATTATATCCCAGAAACGGAGCTCGCGCCTCATTTCTACGAGCAATAGGTTCTAACATCATCCAACATCTGGAGCCAATCTTGATTTGTGAGCACTCAAGGATGCTATTGAATGGTGTTTTAAGCTCAAATACAAGGTTTCTGCCTTCCAAAACAGGGTTCTCTGAAGTAGATAATTCAAAAGTTGCCTCTTTTCTGCTGGTTCAGAACTTTTAATAATATCAAGGACCCGCTTTGCCACATTTAACACTACATTTGCGGTCAAATAAAACAATTCGTGTAGTTAAGGAAATAAAATATGGTATTTATTATTAAGATATGTCATTACTTAAATTAGTAGTAACAATTTTATGGTTGATATTGTTTATTTGGTCTTTATTGGATATCATCAGAGCCCAGAAGGATACCGGATGGAAGTTGATATGGATAATAGTTTGCTTGGTGTTTCCGGTTGCGGGAGTAATAGTATATTACTTCTTCGCCAGACAGAAAAACATGCGACTACCGCAGGATTTTCAAAAGTAACAGAGAAAGGTTTCTTAACATTCAAACCGAGTCCATGGACTCGGTTTGAATGTTGAGGATAAAAGGGGAGCTATATTGCCCGTCCGTAATCCGCCAGCTGGCGGATAGAGCAAGGTCGGATTAGGGCTATAACAGAGATATTAAGTATTCTAGGGGTATGGTACAATGTTCCCAACACCTATTTTGCAAATAATAACTATATGAACCATAACCAACGCTCAAATTACTTTTTGCTCTTCTGTCTCATTACTTCGGCTGTCATTGTGTATTTTGTGATTCAACCGTTTCTGACACCACTTATTGTGGCGGCGATGTTCGCTTTTCTTTTTCAACCTATCTATGGAAAACTTTTGCGCTTCACGCATGGTCGCCCGAGTCTTGCAGCTTTTTTCACAACCATTGTCGCCATTATTCTGATTGTTTTGCCAATAGCGTTTCTTGGGACTCTGATATTGAAAGAATCAACGGGGCTCTATCAAACACTTGCAGGAGAAAACAGGAACAATCTTGTTGTGCCGGTTGAGAGAGTCTTGGATCAGGCACGTTCCATTCTGCCGATTTCGGAGACATTTGAATTGAATATTGGCGAATATGTTAAACAAGGATTGGAGGTTTTGATGGAACATCTTGGTGAGATCTTTTCAAGTTTCGCAAAAATGATTTTGAACGTATTCGTGTTTCTCACCGCCTTTTATTTTTTCTTAAAGGACGGGGGCAAACTGAAAGATTACCTTGTTGCTTTAAGTCCGCTTGACGACAAGGATGACGAGCTAATCGTTAAAAGACTCCAATCTGCCGTATCGGCCACCGTAAAAGGCAATCTTGCCATTAGCTTGGTTCAAGGAGCGCTTACCGGTATCGGATTCGCAATTTTTGGGGTTCCAAACGCCGTTTTATGGGGGAGCGTGACCGCGATAACCGCTTTGGTGCCGGGAGTGGGCACGGCGCTGGTTATCGTTCCCGCCATTGTCTTTTTGTTCCTTACCGGCAACGCCTTTGGCGGGGTAGGCCTTCTCGTATGGGGACTAACCGCTGTCGGTCTCGTTGATAATTTTTTGGGCCCAAAACTCGTCGGACGTGGTATGCAACTGCATCCGCTGGCAGTATTCTTGGCGGTATTTGGCGGTCTTGCCCTCTTTGGCCCCTTGGGATTTTTGCTCGGTCCCTTGGCTGTGAGCGTGTGTTTGGCATTAATTGATATTTATTCTTCTCTACCCCAAAACTTGACCGAACCAAGGCGTGGATAGGAAGAAAAATTCTTTATGATTTCATACAAACACACTCAAATTGGATATCTAATGCTTGCTGTTTTGTTGGCCGTGCTGGTGTTTTTCACATGGCTTCAGATCACGGCCAGAGCTGAAACTCCTTCGTACGACTCTGGTACCAATTTTGCCATTACCGCTATAATGGCATTCATTCTGTTTATTCTTGCATCGTTTTCAATGCTTACCGTCTCCACTCACGAACAATTTTTGAAAATCCACTTTGGCTGGGGTATTTTCCGCAAAAAGTTTCCACTATCCGATATCGCCACAGTCAGGAAAGTAAAAAATCATTGGTATTACGGCTGGGGCATCCGATTGTGGTTCTGGCCGAAGATGTGGATTTTTAATGTTTCCGGCTTTGACGCAATTGAGCTCACCATGAAAAACGGAAAAATTTACCGTATCGGCACCGATGACCCGGACGCTCTTGAACAAGTCCTGATTAAGTTTGTACGTTGAAGGCATCATTTGCTTGGATAACTCGACCGAACCAAGTTGAGCTCAAATAAGATAGATCCAGAAACTCGCCAAACCGGCGAGTTTTTGGTATAGTTGAGACATTGTATTTCTTTATGAAATTAGAATTACTCCAGCCAGATCCTCTTCAAATCCTATCTCCTACAAAACGGTGAAGAGAGCCAAACCTTCAAAAGATCATGGAGAGTAAAATAATTTAATCCGTAACAACAAACAATATGATGAACTTTGGATTTGGAACATTCGGTGGCTTTGGCTGGGTATTTATGATTTTCTGGTGGGTCTTGGTAATCGCTGGCATTGTCGCGCTTATCAAGTGGCTTGTGGGTCAATCAGGCAACATTCATCGTAATGAAAAACCCTTCGACTCCACTCAGGGCAAGTCCGCGCTTGAAATTTTGCGGGAACGATATGCTAAAGGCGAGATTAACAAACAAGAGTTTGAAGAAAAGAAAAAAGATTTAAGCTGATTCTAGGATAATCTTAAACAAACTTGCCCCTGGCAAGTTATGGCAGGTTATTCCCACCTTGGTTGTAACAAGTTTGGTACCACCAAAAACTTGGTACGGAACAAAATTTCTGATATTATAGAGTTGTCAATTTTTTAAATCATTAAAAACATAGAAAATTTTATGAAAAAACTACTTGGCGTTTCTTCGGTTCTGGCGATTGGCGTAGGCATTGTGTTGGTTGCGGGTGGCCTTTGGGGGATTTATTTTACCTATACAAGCGTTGCGGAAGAGAATATTATAACTCCGCAAGATGCGGCTATTCCCGGAACTCCTGTTCGCGGGCCCCTTACTCTTAAAGCCCAGGCAGATGCTATACGCGCACACACGTTAAAAACAACAGAAGGAAAGACATTCTCGGAAATGCCTCGTACCATCCCGCAAGTAGACGAACAGGGCAACCCCGTTTTAGACAAAGAAGAGAATCCCGTAATGGTGGCAAACAAAACAAGAGATATGTGGATCACGGCTACAACACTTACTACGGCTCTGCACTTTGCTATTTTAACGTATGTGTTTTCTAGCTTGGTTGTGCTCCTTGGCCTTATCTCTATATGGACAGGCATGATATTGTGCGTCTTGAGCAGAAAACGCATATAAAATGTTCAGAGACTAGGTTTTTGCGCACTCGGGTATTGTAGAATAGGAACAATTGGTGTATGGTACCCACATATGGGAAAACGAAGAACAGCACTGGTTAAAAAAACCACGCATACAAAGAGAGGCCCTAAGCGATTTGCGGCAAAGAAAAAGATGCTCACAATCAAAGCAATGAAGCCCGCGGAACGCAAAAAGGCGCTTCTTGGGAAGTAGCAACAAAAATTGTGCGTTTGGGACCGGGTGACGGGTGGCGTCCCCGGTCTTTGAATTTTTAGAGAAATAAGGTACCCTGTGATGGCTATGGCGCATGGAGAAGTACTACTAAGGTTTGATGGCGTGTCTTTTAGTCACGGACCCACAAAGCCCATTCTTAAAGAGGCTAGTTTTTCTGTGCGCAGAGGAACCAAAGTAACGCTCATGGGGCAGAACGGGGCGGGTAAGAGCACCATATTCCACCTTATTTCAAAAGAGCTCAAACCCAGTGAGGGTCATATACATATCAAAGATGATGTGAGTGTGGCAGTGGCGCAACAGGTCATGCCCATGGACCAGATGGAGTGTACGGTGCGAGAATTTTTTGCGCGGTGCCTTGAAGGCAAAACAGGCAAGCGAGTGCATGACATTGACCCAAAAATAAACGAGATACTTGAGGTGGTGAACCTTTTAGCTCCCTATGAAAAGAAGATCAAGACATTTTCGGGAGGACAGCAAGCGCGACTTCTTCTTGCTTCGGCTCTTATTCAAAATCCCGATCTTTTGCTTTTGGACGAACCCACAAACAATCTAGACAAAGAGGGGATTTTGCATCTCACGCAGTTTCTTGCGTGCTATGAAAAAACGGTTATTGTTATTTCTCATGATGCCGAGTTCTTAAACGCGTTTACCGATGGCGTTTTATATCTTGGCGTGCTCACCAAAAAAGTTGAGCAGTATCTTGGAGATTACCACGATGTTGTAGAGCGAATTTCTAACCGCGCCGAAAAAGAAAAAATGAAAAACGCGCAACTTGCCAAACAGATACAGGCAAAAAAAGATCAGGCAAATGTATTCGCAAACAAAGGAGGCAGATTGCGTATGGTTGCCAAGCGTATGAGAGAAAAAGCGGCAGATCTTGAAGAAGAAAAGGTAGATTTGCAAAAAGAGGACAAAGCGATTCGTCCGTTCAGAATACCCGTTGTCACAACAATACCAGGCCCCATACTTACTATTAGTTCGGTTACCATTGTAAAAAATGCCAAGCAAAAGGTAGAGAAGGTGCACGTCTCTCTTCGCAAAAGAGAACATCTTCTTTTAACGGGACCCAATGGCATTGGAAAAACCACACTGCTTGAAGCGTTGGCTTCTGGAAAAGCTCTTGGGGCTGTCATAACACCGGGTATTCGAGTGGGATACTACCGCCAGGATTTTTCTACGCTTAACTTTGAAAATACCGTATACGAATCGCTTGACCAGGCCATGCAGGCGGGAGGATCTCTAGAAGGAGAAGAGCGCATGCGCTCTGTTGCAGCCGGCTTTCTCATTACGGGAGATCTTATGCGAACCAAAGTGGGAAGTCTTTCAGAGGGGCAGAAGGGGTTGGTGGCGTTTGCAAGACTTGTTCTTGAGCGTCCGGAACTGTTGATTTTGGACGAACCTACCAATCATATCAATTTTCGCCATCTGCCAATTATTGCATCGGCTCTTGACGCGTATGAGGGAGCCATGATTCTTGTGTCACACGTTCCCGAGTTTGTAGAGAAGATTCGCATTGACCAAACGCTTGATCTGGGCAAGTACTAGAGCCCATAACCCTCCAAACTTGGCCGAACCAAAGTGTGGATAACTTGACCGAACCAAGTTGAGCAAAGAGCTTGACCTCGCAAAGTAGCGCTTGTGTGGTAAGATGATTCTGTGCTAGAAGAGCACAAAAACTTCATGAATGAGGAACACAACAAAGGAAATGTAGAGGAGCTTAAAAAGCAAGGATTTCTTCATGTCTTGCTCCCGTTGCGGAAAGCTCTTTTATATAATCTACTGGGAGGTATGGCGTGGGGATTTGGAGTTGTGCTGGGAGCCACTGTTTTGGTGGGATTGGCCCTATCCATTTTTGGCGCATTAGGGAACATTCCGGTTATAGGAAAAATATTCAACACTGTTCTGGAGCGGTCTGATCAGGTGGATGTATTTGATATTGAGTA
>JAUYLB010000007.1 GCA_030699785.1 bacterium | reverse complement strand
GTGATTAGTTATCAGTGATTGTTCCTTGGCGCAGTTTACTCCAGAAGAAATCCCAAAATCTTCTCCAAACTCCTCTGGATAGTTGAGTGGTCCCCTCCCCTATCTCTTCTTTTAGCTCTTGCTGTTTGCGTTCAAGTTCTTGTTTGGCAATTGCTTTTCTTTTTTGATAGGTTGTTTTAAGAAGTTGAGGAAACAATGAAATCCATGACAGCGTGTTCTGCCATGCCGTTCCAATGGATTGAGAAGTGTTACTATAAAGAGAGGCTTTGGCGGACGGAACACCCGTGGTGAACAAAATAACACACGCGCAAAGAAGCAGAGCGCGTTTTGAAAGAGCGAATATGTGAGCGGTACTTTTTATTTTCATACTCCCCTACTCTGCGTTACCATGGTTATTGCTTCTTGGATCCGAGAAAGACTTTTTTCTTTTCCCAATGCCACGGCTACTTCAAAGGGACCGGCAGACGCTTTTTTCCCCGTTAGGGCAACTCGCAAGGGCCAGAGTAGGTATCCCCTATTCTTTTCTTTTTCTGCTTCGGGCAGAAGTGTGGCAGAAATCTTCTCTTTGTCCCAAGATGATTCTAGAAGAGCAGAGAGAAGGGCAAGAGATTTTTGAAGAGCGGATTGTGTTGTGTCTTCAGTAGCGTCTTTCCATGTCAATAAGTCTTTAGAATAGGAAAGCGTCTCCATAAAAAAGAAGTCAACCAGTGAAGATATTTCTGAAAGCTTCTGCAACCGTTCTTGATAGAGCGCAACAGCCTTGCTTGCGTATTGTTTTGTTTCTTCACTACTATTGGATATGAGTCCCGCTTCTTGTAGGTGCGGGAGGCAGGCTTCTGTAAGCTCTGCAAGAGACATTTTTCTAATGTATAAGGAATTAAACCAGTCAAACCGTTGCATGTTGAATATCGCTCCCCCTTTTTGAATGTTTTGCAGGGAGAATTCTTGCTCAAGTTCTTGCAGTGAGAATATTTCGCGATCGTCTCCCGGGTTCCATCCCAAAAGCGCAAGAAAGTTTATGATGGTTTCGGGCAGATATCCTTCTTTTCGAAATCTTGTTACTGAATTGTCCCCATGCCGTTTGCTTAGCTTTGTTCGATCTTCGGCAAGAATGAGGGGGAGGTGCGCGTAAAAAACCCGTGGAAGCCCTAAAGCCTCTTGCAAGAGGATTTGTTTTGGCGTGTTGGGAATGTGGTCTTCTCCGCGAATAACATGCGTGATACGCGTGTCATGGTCGTCTACCACAACCGTAAAGTTGTACAGCGGAGTCCGCAGGTCTTTTGCAATCACAATGTCTCCCAGAAGGGCCGTATCAAACTCAATGCGTCCGCGCACCAGGTCGTCAAAATGAAGATGCTTCTCTTCTACAATAAAACGAATAACCGCCCGATCCCCTCTTTGTATTCTCTTTTCTTGTTCTTGCGCCAAAAGAGATCTGCACGTTCCAATATACTTGGGAGTTTTGCCGTTGCTGACAAGGGACTGGCGTTGGGCCTCAAGTTCTTCTGGAGAGCAAAAACAGTAGTAGGCCTTTCCTTGCTCCAAGAGCGATCGTAGATGTTTCTCATATATATCCGTGCGATCAGATTGACGCGTTTCTTTTTCATCCCAAAGGAGCTTTAGCCAGGTGAGATTGGAAAGAATGTCCTCTTCCCATCTTGATTCGGACCGTTCTTTGTCGGTGTCTTCAATGCGCAATAAAAAAGTCCCTTTGTTCTTTTTGGCAAAAAGATAATTAAAGAGCGCTGTTCTCACACTCCCCATATGTAATGGCCCCGTGGGCGATGGGGCAAATCTGGTGCGTATTTCTTCCATACACCCTTACCCTATCATCCTCTTAAGTAGTCTGCAATATAGTGAGCAATAACGCGCGCGGCATTGGGTCTGGCAAACATTCTGGCAGCTTCTCTCATACGCTCTTGCTCTTGGGGGTTTCTGAATAGAGTCCTGATTTTTTCTAAAAAAAAGCGAGGCGTAAGATTTGCTTCTTCCAAGACAATACTTGCTCCCGTATCTGCGTAGGCGTACGCATTTTGCGCCTGGTGATTTTGTGCCGCGTGTGGGAGAGGAATAAGAATAGAGGGTTTGCCTAGAGCCGCGATTTCAAAAATGGATCCCGATCCCGCGCGATTTATAATAAAGTCTGCTATAGCGTACGCGTGACGCAACTCCTGCTCTTTAAGAAAGGGAACAGGATGGTACCCTTCCCAGCGGTTATCTTGTATTACCACACGAGCTTCTCTTTTATTCTGGCCGAACTGCTTTGTTCCTGTTTGATGAATAACCTCAAATTCGGTCAAAAGGTCGTTTATAATAGCCAGGAGCATTTCGTTGAGCGGTAAAGAACCTTGAGATCCTCCAAGAAACAACAAGACGGGCTTTTCTCCCTGAAGGCGAAACAACTCTTTTGCCTTGTCTTTTGATCCTTCTAACATTTCTTGGCGAATTGGGTTTCCTACCAGTACCAATTTTTTGAGCGGTACGTGGAGAGTACGAGGAAAAGAGACAAATATCTCCAAAGCAAATTTGGCTACAATCCTATTGGAAATTCCGGGAGCAATATCTGACTCATGCAAAAAGAGTGGAATACCGAATACTCTGCTTGCGAGAACAGTGGGCAGAGATCCATATCCTCCTTTGCTTACGATAACATCGGGAGCTAAAAAGAAGAGACGAACAAAGGATTGGAAGATGCCAAGAGGGATAAAGATAAGAAGATCAAATACATTGAGAAACATTGCTTTAATCCCCCAGTAGCGTCGTATTTTGCCCGATGCCACACGATACACGGCAATGCCTTCTTGAGAAAGAAGAAGGTTGTCAAAAGAGTCTCTGGGCCCTACATAGGCAAGTTTGAACAGGTTGGGATCAATCTTTCTGATTTCTCTGGCAATGGCAACAATGGGAAAGATGTGCCCTCCCGTTCCTCCTCCCGCGAATAGAATGGTGTATTGTTTCTTCTTAGGCATGTGAGTTTTGTTGAGATACGTTTAACAGTATTCCCATAGCGCATAGGGTGATCATGAGTGAAGATCCTCCGTAGCTTATAAACGGAAGAGGAATGCCCGTGAGTGGAAGAATACTAAGCATAGCTCCCATGTTAACAAATGCTTGAATGGAAATCCATGAGGCGATTCCTATTGCCGTAAGCCTAGAGAACATATCTTGGGATCTTATTGCCAGAAGAATAGTTCTGTATACAAACGCGAGAAAGAGTAGAACTAAAAGAGTAGCTCCGATAAATCCAAGTTCTTCGGCTATTACCGCAAAAATAGAGTCGGATATGGGTTCTGGGAGAACGCCAAACTTTTGGTAGCTCATGCCCAATCCGACTCCGGTGATGCCTCCCGACCCAATGCCCACAAGAGCTTGTTTGATCTGGTATCCCGAACCCAAGGGATCTATAGTAGAAGGATTAAGAAATGTAATAAGACGTTCAAGTCGGTAAGGCTCGAACATCACAAGGAGAACAAGCGCGCCTACTCCCCCTCCACCAAGGAAAATCGTGTGCCAGATGGGAGTGAGGGCGGAAAAGTATATAATAATACCCGTGATTCCTATAACTCCAAGCGTACTTAAGTCAGGCTGGGATAAGAGAAGTATAGAGATGACGCCAAGAACGGCGAGGAATGGAAGAAGAATCTCCTTCCCTCGGGTTATGCGACTCCAAAGCGGTTCTTGTTTTTTTCCCGATGCGCCCGTTCCGTGCCATTTCTGGAATGGTACAAGGACTTGTCGCCGGGAAAGCCAAGATGCCGTGTAGAGGATGAAAGTAAGCTTTAAAAGTTCTGTAGGTTGAAAAGAAAGCGAGCCAATGGCGATCCATCGGCTTGCTCCTCCAATCTGCTGGCCAATGCCCGGAACAAATACAAGCGCTACCAAAAGAAGACTTGAAAGGAGCAAAATGGGAGAGAACTTTTTTAACAGGGGAACGGGTATGAGATACCCACTAATGGCAAAAAATATTCCCGGAATGAAGCCGAAGAGAACTTGATGCGAGAGGAAATAGAGAGGGTCTCCAAACTTTTGAATGCCAAAAGAAGAAGATACACTTGCCAAAAACAAGATGCCTAAAAAGATGAGGGCTGCAATAATACTCAAGAGAATGACATCGGGTTTACGCGTTTGCTTGTCCATAGTGTTTTGCAAGTTTTTTAAACTTTTCTCCTCGTTCTTTGTAATTGGAAAACATAGAAAAGGAAGCCGATGCGGGAGACAAGAGACACGTACTTCCTCTTGGCGTCTGCTCATAGCATGCTTGAACCGCTTCTTCCATGGAGGATACATGTTGTATCATCGGATGATCCCTTCCAAGAGCAAGAATCTCTTTCTCAATCTCTTTCCCTGTTGTTGGAAACAAAACCAATGTTTGAATGGAGGAATCAAGAATACGTTGAGCGAGTTCGCGATAGGAACTGCCTTTTGAAGAACCGCCAAGAATGAGAGTTTTAACGCTTTTTCCCAATATGTCGAGCGCTCGCAGAGTACTTCTTGGAGTTGTGGCGGCAGAATCATTAATGAATGTAATACCATTCCACTCCCCCACTTGCTCAAGCCGGTGCTCGAGAGGTAAAAATGTTTCTATGGTTTTTTGTATAATCTCATCCGGAATGGAAAAGATGTTTGCTACCGCAAGCACTGGTTCTATGGGAGCAGCCCATGTTGTTTTTATGGGAGAAGACCCCGGCTTAAATGGAATTTTCTGAGCTTTAGAGAGTGAGGCAACAAGAGAAACTTCTTCATCTTCTTGATTGTATATAAAAATGTCTTTGGGCCCCTGAAGTACCGTTATGCGAGCCTTTGCCTGAACATACTCCTTGTAATCTTTATGATGATCAAGATGATCAAGGGAAATGTTAAGAAAGATTGCAATATGTGGACTTTTCTTCATATCGATGAGCTGAAAGCTGGAAAGCTCATATACCACAATATCTTCGGGAGTAATATGCTCAAGCGCGGAAAGGCATGGATTTCCCATGTTTCCGACTGTATAAACATTTTTGCCCCATTGTTTCAACATTGCCGAAAGCAGGGCGCATGTGGTGCTTTTTCCTTTTGTTCCGGTTACTCCAATAATGGGAGCCACGCATTCTTCAAAGAATATGTTTGTAGAGGAGGTCAGTTCTTGATTAGAGGAGAGAAGAGGAGAAATAAGGTGGTATGGAACTCCGGGAGAGCGGACAATAATGTTATATTGTTGAACCGCATCTAGATAGCTGGGCCCCGTATACTTTGCCACGTGTTCTGGGGTTGCAATCTGCTCGTTTTTATCCGCGATAGCAATAACAGAGACTCCCTGCTTTTTTATAAATTCATACGCGTCTTTTCCTTCTTCTCCAAATCCGAGAATAAGAACAGACTTTCCTTGAAATCTATCTTTTTTCATAATGGGTTTCTTCTTATACAAAATTCTATTTTGTGTACAAAACTCTTGTTCGAATATATTTTTGCCGCGGACCGTCATAAAATCCTGCTGTATTTTTGACTCGCTCTCGCGCCGTCGCGCTTCCGAGGGCCGCTACAAAAACATATTTCTCACAGAGTTTTGTTATTCAGCTAACATTAGAAATTAGAGCAATAAGAATTATGAGAAATTTCGGGTGTGTTTCTATGTTATCCAAGAAGACGAATAATAACACCAACAAAGGCAGCTACCACACCAATAATCCAGAATCTCATAGTGATTTTGTAGTGTGGCCAGCCCTTTGCTTCAAAGTGATGGTGCAGGGGGGCCGCTTCAAATATCTTTTTCTTTAAAAACTTTTTTGAGAGGAGCTGAAGAATAACAGATCCTGACTCCATAACGAGAGGAAGAGCGATAATGGGCAAAACAAGTACTGAGTTTGTGAGAAAAGCAACAACAGAAAGTGTGGCGGTTAGGCCAATCACTCCCGTTTCTCCCATATAGAATCTTGCCGGAGGAATATTAAACCAGAGAAAGGCCAAAAGAGCTCCCACAATTGCCATGCAGAAGGCTGCAAGATCGATCTGCCCTTGTGAGAAGGCAATAATACCAAACGCGGCAAACGAAGAGGCAAAGACTCCTCCGGCCAGTCCATCTAATCCATCAATAACTCCTCCGCTGTATGTGGCAAGCATAACAATCATGAACGCCGGAATAAAGAAGAGCCCCAATTCAAGAGGACCAACAAAAGGAACAAAGATTGCCGTGACACCAAGTTTTGACACAAACCACCATGCTCCCACCAGTCCAATAATTGCAACAAGCAAGAATCTATGTCTAAAAGAAAGACCACCCGCAATGTACTGTCCAAATGTGTCCCAGAACCATCGTTGCGCGCCATGCATTGGAGGTTTCACAACCTGGAGCATGTCGTCAAGAAATCCAACAGAACTTGAGGCAATCAGGGTGGCAAGAGGAAGCCATGTTTGAGATCTGCTCAAAAAAGATATCTTTTCCAACCACCAGAATCCCGTTGTTGCCAAGAGACCGGAAAGCAAAGCAAGAACGGGAACACTAAAAAAAATGAGAATACCTCCAAATCGAGGAGTCCCCACCTCTTTATCTTTGTGAAACTTCTGAAATATCGGAACATCCCCCCCATCTATAGCTTTGCTCCGCACCTCTTTTCTCCAGAGCTCGCGAGTGTAGAGAATATGCGTGAGTGAAGGAGTAATAAGAAACGCAAGAAGAAAACTTGCTGTGCCTGCCAATATAATTTTTATCGCGCTTAAGGTGATATCAATTTCCATATGCTTACCACTTATGAGATATATATGTCCACTCTACAAGATCTGTTGCTTCTTGAAATCGGTTTGGGGAGTTTAAAAGCACCAGCACAATATACCCTTTGTTTTTGGGCGCTTCTAAAATGAGAACAAGGCACTCCCCTGCCATGCTGGTGGTTCCGGTCTTTCCCCCAATAACACGAGTGGGCCATTCTTTGTATCCAAGCAGGCGATTTGTATTTTGCGCGGTGTGATGATACTGCCCATCGCTTGTGTAAAGTTGAAACTCTTGAGTGGAAAGAACGCGGAGAATATCGGGACGGTGGTGGATGATATATGCCACAAGAGAAGCAACATCTTCTGCGCTTCCCCTATTTAACTCATCTTTTTGAGCGGTATCAAGTCCTGTGGGATTAGAAAAGTACATACTTTTTAATCCCATGCTTGTTGCTGTCTCATTCATGCTTTCTACAAACTCTTCTTCTCCGATATGTTGAGCAAAATACGTGGCCGCATCGTTGCTGGATTCGATCAAAAGAGGATGCAAGAGATCTAAGGCGCGAAAAGAAGACCCCACACGGTACTGTCCCCAGAACCCTGATCCGATCACAGGATGACGAATGGGAATGAGCGTGTCATTGGGAATAAAAGAAGTTGCAACAACGGCCGTCATAAGCTTGGTGATGCTTGCAATGGGCAGAGATTCTTTTTCTTGATATCCAAATAACTGTTTTTGCTCTCCCTGTTTGTTTACAAAGAATATGGCAACGGCTTGGGCTTGAGCTTGAGGGTCTTTGGCTCCGGGAGCTCGATATGGGAGTAGATTTTCCCTTGCTTTTTCCAGCTCCAGGGAGTGAAGGCGAGCCCCAAGGAGGTGAGGATTATTCTCAAGGAACTTCCAGGCGATAATGGCGTCTGTAGCGGTGTCAAACGCGTTAACGCTGACCCAGAAAAACATGCTTGCCAGAAGCGAAACAACAAGCACCCGGATATTTCTTTTTGCGTCTTGAATCTGCATACTTTGAATTACGAAACTCTTTGTTCGGATATATTTTTGAAAGAGCACGCTGTAAAATCCTGCTGGATTTTCAGCTCGTTCTCACGCCGTCGCGCTCCGAAAGGCTCTCCAAAAACACATCCTTCACACGAGTTTCGTAATTCAGAGTCCATAGACTAAGAGGCGTTTTTGTTTTTACGAAGGGACAGGTGGAGTTCTAGAAGCTGGTCTTCTGACACGCTGTCGGGGGCCTGCATCATAAGATCTCGGTTATCTCCTGTTTTGGGAAACGCGATAACCTCTCGAATGTTCGGTTCGTTAAAAAGAATAGCGCATAACCGATCAACTCCACCCGCAAATCCTCCATGTGGCGGAACCCCATACTCAACTGCCTCAAGCATATGTCCAAACCGCTCTCTTGCTTGTTCTTTTGAGTGCCCCATAATTTCAAGGGCGGCCTCTAGCATATCCGGACGATATTCGCGCAGGCTTCCCCCTGCTATCTCAAATCCGTTTAGAGCAAGGTCATACTGATGAGAAAGCACGTTCTTTGGATTTGTCTTGAGTTCTTCAACACTTTTGGCCTGCGAACGAGAAAAAGGGTTATGTGTTGCATCCCATCTTTTTCCTTTTTCGTCCCATTCAAACGCGGGGAAGTCGGTAACAAACACAAAAGCAAGTTCATCTTTGTCTTCTTTGTTCTTGCGTAAATCGGGTTTATCCGTCCCATACTTTTCCATAGCTTCTTTGTAGGTAAGCCGGGGAAAGGGATCTCCCGCCATGTTCTTTTGGGGAAAAAGAGAAGAAACAAGTTCTCTGTAGAGAGCTTCAATAAGAGAAAGAACATCTTCGCGGTCTACAAAAGACATTTCAACATCAAGCTGGGTATGTTCTGCTTGTCTATCCCCCCTTGGATCTTCGTCTCGCAAGGCTCGCGCAAGCTGAAAATAACGTTCAAATCCTGCCACCTGCAGAAGTTGTTTGTACTGCTGGGGGCTTTGAGGTAGGGCGTAAAATGTGCCGGGCGAGAGGCGAGAAGGAACAAGAAAATCTCGAGCTCCCTCCGGTGTTGACTTGGTGAGGAGCGGAGTTTCAATTTCTACAAATCCTTGCTCTAAAAGCTTCTGGCGAAAGAAGTGTACAATTCGAGATCTCTCTCTGATGTTTTTCTGCAGACGTTCTCGTCTTAAATCCAGGTAGCGATACTGAAGGCGTTTCTCTTCTCCAATCTCATATCCTGAAGTGTCTAAAGCAAAAGGAGGTGTCTTGGCTTCTGAAAGAATGTTCACCTGGTCGGCTATCAGCTCAACAGACCCTGTGGCCATATCTTTTTGCACCATGGAGTCGGGTCGCTTCTGAACCGTTCCCTCAATCTCAATCACCCACTCTGATCTGCAGCGTCCCGCCTGCTCATATGCCTGATTAGCTTGGGGAGTTACCACAACTTGCAGTACGCCCCTTTCGTCTCGCAGATCAAGAAAGATGATTTTTCCATGATCTCGCCTTCCTGCTACCCAACCCTTTACGCATACCTTCTTCCCACCTTTCTTAATTGTGTCTTGTGTGTATGTTCTGTTCATAAAAATATGCCCTTAATGGGGCAGTATACCATAGAGAGGGGGCGCTGGAAACCCCCGGTTCCGTTTTCACCTAGAGATGTTTTTGCACAATAGAAACCAGTTCTTGAGGGGTATGAGCCGTTTTAATAAGATAGTCCAGAGCTCCCAAGCGTAACATTTCTTCCTTTGTTTTTGGGTCGTCATAGTTGGAAAACGCGAGCACGGGAATATTTTTGGTTCTAGAATTTTTTCTAAGCTCTCTTAAAAACTCAACCCCGCTAGAACGGGGAAGGAGTATATCAAGAAGAATAAAATCAGGAAGCTCTTTTACTATCGCATCTAGCCCTTCTTCTGCAGATGGCGCAACACATACATCATACCCTTGTTTTATAAATGTATCACAGTACATTTCGGAGAGTATTTTCTCATCTTCTACGATAAGAAGCTTTG
>JAUYLB010000045.1 GCA_030699785.1 bacterium | reverse complement strand
CATATTAGTATTGCGTTAGACAAACAAGAAAGGTACAATATATATGGGAATCAGTTCCTTTGCATTTTTTCCAAAACGCGCCGTGGGCATTGACATTGGAACCTCCTTTTTAAAGGTGGTTGAGCTTTCTCGTTGGGGGTCTAGCGTGCGTCTGTTAAACTACGGAGAGCTTGCCGCAAAATCTATTTACGAGAAGCCCTTTCGTACGTTTGAGAAGAATACGCTTATGCTCTCAAACAAGGATGTGGGAAGGGCGCTCAAGGGAGTTCTGCAGGGAGCTGGCATTAAAACCACCAAAGCGGTGTTCTCTATTCCGGATTTCTCTTCATTCTTTACGCATTTTGAGCTTCCTCCAATGACGCAAGAAGAAATCACGGGAGCGGTGGAATTTGAAGCGCATAGGCATATTCCCATTCCACTTTCCGAAGTGGCGTATGATTGGGAAATCACCAGCGGAAAACCGGGGCGACAGGAACCTTTACGCATTTTGTTGGCGGCGGTTCCCAACGAACTTATCTATCAGTACCGTGACATTGCCACGCTTGCCGGTCTCCAGCTTGTTGCGCTGGAAGCTGAAATATTTGGACTCATCCGATCTAGCAAGGATATGATAGAGGATGAAGCGGTTCTTCTTATCGACATGGGGGCCCAGAGCACAACGGTGAACTTGGCAAACAAAGGGTCTCTTACTCTTTCCCATAGTATTGACATTGGGGGAAACGAACTGACAAATCGTGTATCAAAAGCTCTCTCCATATCGTACGAAGAAGCGGAGACAAAAAAGCAGCAAGAGGGAGTTCGTCTTGCTGTCGATCGCATCAGTATCCTTACCCCCCTTATTGACGTTATTCTCTTGGAAGTACAAAAGATTATGCAGAATATTCAAACGGACATGCGAATCGAGCCCAAAAGGATTCTTCTTGCGGGAGGATCGGCAAATCTTGTAGGTCTTCAAGAGTATGTTCAGGAAGGGCTTGGGCTGAAAACCGAAATAGTAGATCCCTTCCGCGCCATCTTTTACCCCCCTATTCTTGAGAGTGTTATTCGGTCCATGAGTCCCGCGTATGCCGTTTCTCTTGGCATGGCTTTACGAGGACTGGAAAAATAGCGCGCATGGTAGACATTATCCCAAACTCACAACACATAAGTCCGGACCGGCCCGCTCTCTTGCCTATTGCGTTTGGAGTTTTTCTTGTTATGGGAGTTCTTTTTTTTGGTGTTGGAGCATTGGTATTAAGATCTTCCTCTCAGCTGGATATGAAAGAAGAAAAGATGCGAAACATTTCCCAGGAGCAGAGCTTGCAGGAACGCACAGAGCTTTCTCTTTTGGTGGATCGCGTGCATCAATTTGTTACCGTTGCAAAAGAAAGGAAAAATCCTCTCGGCGCATTTCTTTTTATGGAAGAGATTGCGCACCCCGACGTGGTGTTTATTGATATGCGTGTGAGTATGGCGGATCAAACCCTGATTGTCTCGGGCAAAGCGCCAAACTTTCAGACGGTTCACGAACAGGAGCTACTGATTCGAGAGGCAGGCGCTACTTCTCGCGTCAGAACGATCAGACTTGATGATAGCAAAAACGCTCTGTTTGAATTTGAAATTGTTCTTACTCAAGACCGCCTATGAAACTATTAAGTCAATATGCCACGGTGCTTTCCTTTGCGCTTCTTGTGGGGGCCGTCTTATTTGGTGTACTTGTTGTTTGGCCTCAAGTGCAGAGTTTGCGCTCTCTTATGGCGCAGAATCAAGAAGCAGATCAAATGCTCAAAACAGCGGAGGGGTATCTAGAAAGCACCAAAATATCTCAGCAAATGATAGAAGATCACAGAGAAGAGGTGAATCGAGTTCAATCGGCCATTCCTTTAGAGTCCAATATCGCCCTGCTCTATCAGCGTATTCTGGACGGAGGGAGCGCGGCAGGCGTTATTATAGAGACGATTGGCGTGGTTGAGAGCGCAAAAGAAGAAGAGCAGGATCTTCGCAAACTTGAGGTGCAACTGCGGGCTATGGGCACCTACTCAAGCGCAAAAGGATTCCTGCAGGACCTTCTTCGCTCGTATAGAATTATTACCATAGAGTCTCTTCGCCTCTCTCCTGTTTCGGGGGACGAAAATACCGACAGATTTTCTCTTGAAGTTCGTTTGCGCGCGTATTATGTAACCGAATAATATGGATTTTCGCCCACCCATTCAACAGAAAAAACGACAGCAGACGCTCATCCTTGTTTTTGCGGGGGTGATGGTTCTGATTGGAGTGGTCTTGTGGACGGGATTTGGTCCAAGCGGAGTTCAAGAGGATAGTGATAGTGAAGTGCGAGACTCCATTCTTCCCGTTCGTCCCATTGTGCTCCCTGTTGGAGTTTTTGAATCACCTATTTTTAAAGATCTTGAACAGCTTCCCGATTCTACTCCCTCACCCGAGCAAACAGGAAGAGACAATCCATTCCTTCCATGAATATTATTCAGCTTCTTCAAGAGAAACGTGTTATAGATCAGGCGAAGGCCCATGAGTTGCTTGCGGATATTCGCGCTTCCGGAAAAAAACAAGACGAGATTGTGCTTGAGCAAAAACTTATTGATGAAGATACATTGTATGGACTTAAATCCGAAGCGCTAAACATTCCCTTGCGTGGCGTGAACATGGAGTCACTCTCGCTCAAGGTGCTTGGAATTATTCCTGAAGATTCTGCTCGTTACTATCGCATGATTCCTCTCTCAAAAGATGGGTCCGAGGTGGAGATTGGCATGGTCTATCCCGAAGATCTCCCTACGCAGGAGGCCCTTAAGTTTCTTGCCAGGCGGGAAGGATTTTCGTACAGAATCACGCTTATTACTCCCGGAACTTTTTCTCAACTTTTAAAACAGTACAAAACACTCAAAGGAGAGGTGGGAGAGGCGTTGAGGGAGTTAGAAGACGAAATGGGGTCAGAGGAGAAAAAATCTTCAGGATCAAGCAAGAAGTCTGACTTTCAACGGTTGGTAGGGGACGCTCCCATTACCAAATTGGTTGCGGTTATGTTGCGAAATGCGGTAGAGGGAGAAGCTTCCGATATTCATATTGAACCTTCAAAAGACAGCGTGCGTGTGCGTTTTCGTCTGTTAGGACAGCTGTATCCTTCTCTTACGCTTCCTTTACGAGTTCACCAGTCTGTTATTGCGCGCATAAAAATACTGTCGGGCATGAAGATCGACGAGACTCGGATCCCGCAAGACGGACGTTTCTCAACGTCTGTGGGGGGCAAAAATATTGACTTTCGTGTTTCCACATTCCCCACGCCTTTTGGAGAAAAGGCGGCGATTCGTGTACTGGATCCTACTACCGGACTTAAAACATTTGCGGATCTTGGGTTGGAAGGGTCCACACTTGCCATTCTCAAGAAAGCGGCAAAAGAGCCCTACGGACTTATTCTTGTTACGGGACCCACGGGATCAGGAAAGACCACCACACTGTACGCCATTCTTAGAGAAGTCAATACAGAGCAAGCAAACATTGTAAGCCTAGAAGACCCAGTTGAGTACTATATCGCGGGGGTAAACCAGTCGCAGGTGCGCCCCGATATTGGGTATGACTTTGCTCAAGGGTTGCGTCAGATTTTGCGTCAAGACCCTGACATTATCATGGTTGGAGAGATTCGAGACGAAGAATCTGCCGGTCTTGTCGTGCACGCGGCTCTCACGGGACATTTAGTATTTTCCACATTGCATACCAACAACGCGATCAGTGCTATTCCCAGGCTCTTGGATATGGGAGTGGATCGTTATCTTCTTCCTGCCACTCTCACGGCTATTATTTCTCAGCGACTGGTGCGTCGACTGTGCGATAAGTGCAAAGAAAAAGAATCCCCATCAAAAGCGATAGAAGAGCTGATTCGAGAAGAAGTTTCTCGTATGCCCGTAGATCTAAAGAAGAATATGACTTCTCGTCTTGTCAGTATCTTTGTGTACCGAGCCAAGGGATGCAAGGTGTGCAATCAAACCGGGTACGCGGGACGAATAGGAATCTTCGAGTCGCTTGAAATAACATCCGAAATTGGTAACCTTATTTCACAGAGTGCCCTGGAAGAGGACATTGCAAAGGTTGCCTTTCGGCAGGGTATGGCAACAATTCGGCAAGATGGAATTATGAAGGCACTAGACGGAGTGACTACCATAGAAGAGGTATTGCGGGTAACGAAGGAGTAGTAAGTAGAAAGTAGTAAGTAGAAAGTATGGATGATAAAAAGATGAAAAAGATTCTTCTTGTAGAAGACGATCCAATGTTGATCGACATCTACACAACCAAATTAAAAGAGCAGGGGTTTAACCCTGTTGTTCGCGAGAACGGCAAGGAAATTTTAGAGGCAATAGAGAGAGAAAAACCCGACCTTATCGTGCTGGATATTGTACTTCCTTACCTGGACGGATGGGAGATTTTAGGAAAGATCAAAAGTGAAGAAAACAGCAAGGATATTCCCGTTATTATTCTTTCTAACCTTGGACAAAAAGAAGACATTGACAGAGGGTTTGAGATGGGCGTTGCCCGATACCTTATTAAAGCGCACCACACACCCAGCGAGGTTGCCACGGAGATTCGGGATGTTCTTGGAAGTCAATAACCTATTTATACTATGGCAGAACAGTCACTTACAGACACGCTTTTAGAAACGGCAATTGCCGAAAAAGCTTCCGACCTGCACATTTCTGTGGGGCATCCTCCTACGCTTCGAGTATCAGGTCGTCTTATTCCTCTTGCCAAACACAAGGTGTTAGACGAGAAAGCTACCAGGGAAATTGCCATACAGCTTTTAACACAAGAACAGCAAGAGCGTTTGGCAAAAGAAAAAGAGATAGACTTTTCATATAATTTTAGAGGTGTTGCTCGTTTTCGCGTAAATATCTTTCATCAGCGAGAATCCATTAGTTGCGCCTTGCGACTTATTCCTTCTGCAATTCCAACCATTGAAGATCTCAACCTCCCTCAAACGCTAAACCGGTTTGCGCAAGCAAACCAAGGCTTGGTGCTTATTACCGGTCCTTCGGGGCATGGAAAATCAACTACGTTGGCTGCCCTTATAGACCAGATCAATCGCACGCGCGCCGTGCATATTATTACCATTGAAGATCCCATTGAGTACGTGTTTGAAGACAACAAATCAATTGTAGATCAGCGAGAAGTATACCAAGACACATTAAGCTTTACAAAAGCTCTGCGGGCCACGTTTCGGCAAGATCCCGACGTTATTATGGTAGGAGAGATGCGAGACGCAGAGACTATTGCCACAGCTATTACGGCGGCAGAAACGGGGCACTTGGTTTTTGCTACATTGCACACAAACTCTGCCGCGCAAACCATTCATCGCGTGGTGGACTCGTTTGCCGCGGAACAGCAGGACCAGATTAGAGCTCAAGTTTCTAGCTCTCTCTTGGGAGTGGTTTCTCAACGTTTGATTCCGCGACTGCAAGGGGGGCTCATCCCTGCCTGCGAAGTTCTGCTTGCCACCCCCGCGGTGGGTACGCTGGTGCGAGACGGCAAGGTGCACGAGATTCCTCTTGTTATTGAAACGTCGGCCGAACTTGGCATGATCTCTTTAAACCGTTCTCTTGCCAATCTCGTGAGAACAAAAGAGATTTCTCTGGAGCGCGCGCTTGCCTACACGCAAAATCCTTCCGAACTCCGGTCGCTCACATCTTAACGTATGAAATTTACCTATCAGGCTCGAAACAAGGCAGGAGAAATTCAATCAGGGACCGTAGAGGCGTCTTCTCGTGATGCCGCCGTGCAGATTTTGGGTCAGAACGGGTTAGTGGTAACGGTACTTGAGTCCACAGAAGAACAGTCTCTTTTTTCACGCAATATTCGGTTGTTTGATCGAGTTTCTCATAGAGAGCTCATGATGTTCTACCGTCAGCTCTCTATTATGTTTGCTTCTCAAGTTTCTTTGGTGAATTCTCTTCGCACGCTCTCTGAACAAGCAGAAAAAGAAACGTTTCGAGATACGCTTGTTAAAATGTCAGAAGAGGTAGAGGGGGGCACAACACTCTCAAGCGTGATGGAAAAAAATTCTCGTATTTTTTCTTCGTTTCATGTGAGCATGGTAAAGTCGGGAGAAGCTTCGGGAAAGCTCTCGGAAGTGCTTGAGTACTTGGCAGACCATTCAGAACGGGAGTATGCCATTCAGAACAAGGTGCGGGGCGCCTTGGCTTATCCTCTCTTTGTGATGGGAGTGGCGATCATCATCTTTTTTATGATGATTTTCTTTGTTATTCCGAATCTGGTAAATATACTGGAGCAGTCCGGCCAGGAGCTCCCCGCAATTACGCGCGCGGTTATGGGGTTTGCCTCTTTTATTCGTTCATGGGGTGTTCTCTTACTGCTCTTGATAGGAGTAGGCATTGCATTTCTCATTTCGTATGTAAAAACAGATGAAGGAAAAAGGGCTTATGATACTCTCATGCTACGCGTTCCATTCTTTGGTCCCTTTCTACGTATGGTATACCTAACCCGATTTGCAGAAAACTTCTCTACTCTGATTGCCGGAGGAATCTCTATTGTTCCCGCGCTTAGCATTGTGGGAGAGATTATTGGAAACGAAGTGTACAAGGATATTATGAGAGAAACGCAAGAGGCGGTGCAGAAGGGTGAGCGCATCAGCTCAATCTTGCAGAAGTATCCCAGAGAATTTCCCGCTATTGTCACGCAAATGCTTGTGGTGGGAGAGCAGTCCGGAACTCTGGACTCTACACTTACGAATGTGGTACGATTCTACCAACAAGAGACGGATCGCATGATGCACAGTATTGTGAGTCTTCTTGAGCCTGCCATCATTGTGTTTTTGGGAATTTCGGTTGCGATTCTCATAGCGTCTGTTATTCTGCCCATTTACCAGATTCCTTCTCTCTAATACTTGCAAAATAAATATGAAGTGATGTACACTAGGGTATAGGGCTTGGTACTTCCTAAAAGTCGATGTTTCACTTATACTGCTACATAAGAATTAAAAAAACAATTAATTAACGCACGTGAAAACCATACAAAAAAAGCAAAGGGGCTTTACTCTTGTTGAACTTCTTGTTGTTATAGCCATTATTGGTCTTCTCGCAACAACTACATACGTCTACCTTGGCCCTGTAATGGGACGAGGCAGAGACACTCAACGAGTCTCTGATATTCGCGGGATTGGTTTGTTGATGGAAACGGGAAAAGACTCTAGCGGAGGGTACAAGACTCTGGTGTTTGACGTTACCACCAAGGTAATGACCACCACTTTGTTGTTGGAAGAAACCTTACCAACAGATCCTGGAGGAGGAACTGCCGCGAGTTGTATCTCTGGAACGGGAGAGATGCTAAAGGGAACAAGGTATTGTGGATTTACAAATGCCGCAGGAGGTACCACATACTGTGTTTACGCGAGGCTTGCCAGCGGGAACTTTATTGTTTCTAGCACAAAGGGAGTGAGAGAGCTTACTACTGCGCCATCGAGTTTGGTTAACTGCAATTAATAAGAAGTACGGAGGTTGCAGAGGCTTAGGAAAGGTCGTGTGACAAAATTGTGTATGTTAAGTAACTAAATTATTTCAGCATGAAACGAACAAACACGAGTGGATTTACACTTATTGAACTTCTGGTTGTTGTTGCGATTATCGGTATTCTTGCCACCATTGTGACTGTTTCTTTTAGAGGCATTCAAGCAGATGCAAGAGATGCCAATCGGCAGGCAGAGGTAAAAAATATCCAACTTGCTATGGAGCGGTACTACGCGAACAACGCAGCATATCCGGCGTATGCTCCTGGAGCCGATGGGGAAGTACCCGCTGAAGTTAAGAGCGTTCTTGCGGACTCTTTCCCTGTTTTTCCTACCGATCCTCAAGACACGGGATCGTGCGCGGGGGGCTACTGCTGGGTGGATAATGCAGCAGATGGTCAGAAGTACTGCTTGTACGCGATCTTAGAAAAAGAAGGGACTGTTCCCGACACAGAAACCGTGTATTTTGTGGCAGACGAAGGGTTTGTCAGAGAAGATCAGTCCGCTACTACTCCCAGCTGTTCTCTGTAGTTTTGTAAGTAACAGAAATAGAAGGGCTGGAGGTTTGGTTTGATCAGAGTTGATTTTTGGGGTAAGAGACTTGGTTTAGGCAAGGATTGTTTTTGCACAACTGGTTTTGCCCAACGGCCCGGCACACGCCGGGCCGTTTGTTGTGCTTTGCTATGCAACAAAAGTTGTGACATAGTTGTAGCGTAAAAGTGCGCATCGCCAATTCTTCTATTGTTTAAAAACTACTTTAATACTGTACAGTATTAAAGTATTTGATTTTGGGGGTTTTGCTGTGCTTGGGATATTTTTTTGTATCAAAATTCAAAATGTTGACAAGGATGTGTGAATTGTGGCATTGTATGGGTAGTATCAGTACTCTCACAATTATTCCGCCATACCCCGTTTGGTCTGGTGGATTTAGATATAGTTGCCTACTTTGTTCTCTGCTTTGTTTTTCTCGTGATGTGTGAAACCTGGTTTCACACATAGGGCTTCACGCATAACCGATCAGATCGAAATTGAATCGAAATTGAAAGGAGTGATCTGCCATGTTCCGTAAGCTGATCGCGTTGGTGGTAGTTGCGATGCTGGTGGCTGGCATGGGCGGATCACCCGCTCAGGCCATGCAGGAGATTCGGATCCGCGTGAACGGAGTTTTTCTTAACCTGGACGTTTTGCCCATTATTGAGAATGGACGGACGCTTGTCCCCGCCCGCTTTCCCTCAGAGGCGCTGGGAGCTGGTGTGGAGTGGGGTTCTGAGGGGATCGTTGTGATAAGTCTTCGCGGAAAGGTGGTTGTTTTATCTATAAATGAAACAACCGCCCATGTGGATGGACTTTCAGTTGCATTGGATGTTCCACCCCGAATTGTTGATGGTCGCACCCTCATCCCCTTGCGCTTCTTTGCAGAAGCCCTTGATCAATCCGTCTATTGGGACGGAGACAAGAGGATTGTGGACATTGTGAGCAAGGG
>JAUYLB010000049.1 GCA_030699785.1 bacterium | reverse complement strand
CCAACGGCTTTTGCTAAGTCTTGCGCAAGATCAAACCGAATATTCGGCTTGTTTGCCGCAATGCCATGCAGTGTTCCAACAGCAGGAGCAAATCGATCCACTCCCGTCTTTTGCACAAATTCCACGGCCTGCTCTACATTGGTGTAACTTTCTTCCGGAATAATAATCTCTTCACTATATACTTTTGAGGAGTCGGTCATTAGATATCCTAGTTCGCCTTCCACTTGCACCGTAGGATTCTTTTCTTTAACGGTCTCTACCACCCTCCTTACTCCTTCGGTATTTACGGTCAAGCTCTCTTTAGAAAGATCTACATGCACGGAATCGTACCCCGCCCTAAAAGCTTCAAGCGCAGACTCGGGAGACTTGCAATGATCCGCATTTAAGAAGAGAGCAATCCCCTCTTCTTGAAAGCTCCTAATCAAAGTAACAACCTGACGCATCCCCATAAAGTCTCTTTCTCCTTCGGATGTTCCCACTAGCGCGGGAGAAGAAGATTCTTTGGCAGCCAGCGCAATTCCCCACAACTGTTCGAGTGTGGAAATATTAAAATGGGGAATTGCCCACTGCTCATCTCGCGCAATCTTTTGGTATTCTGCAAGTGTTTTCATGGTAAAAATTACAAATCACGTAGTAGCGGGATGTCATCCCCGCAAAAGCGGGGATCCAGGACTCTGGATTCCCAGTCAAGCTGGGAATGACACGAAGGACTGAGAGTGACGATGTTATTGACGAAGTGTGGGTGTGGGCTGGATTTCATTCTCCATTTTGGATTTTAATATGTCACTTTGATTTTTGATATTTGATTTTTGAATTTACTTTTCTTGTTCTTTGCGCATCAGAATGGTCTGTGTGGGAAAAGCAAATTCAATCCCCTCTTTCTCAATCTTTTCTTTGAGCTGAAGATTGCATGATTGTTGAACATCCATATACGCAACTATATGTTGTCATGAACTAGGCGTGAAATCTTTTTTGAGTTTCCAGAACCAGCGCCTCCGCTTCTTTCGCGGACTTGAATCCTTGCGCTTTCACCCACTTGTTTGGCTCAAGCCGTTTGTATATTTCAAAAAATTCTTTAATCTCCGCGCGTTGATGCTCAGAAAGATCTGCAATATCTTTGATATGCGAAAACCGAGGATCAATCTTTTCCTTGGGTACGGCTATAAGTTTATGATCCACTCCCCCTTCGTCTTCCATTTCCAGATAACCTATGACCCGCGCGCGCACCACGCATCCCGGGAATGTCGGAAAGCTCGAAAGCACCACCACATCCAACGGATCTCCGTCTTCGCCCCTGGTATCTAGAACAGACCCATACTCAAAGGGAAAGTAGACGGGACCATGAATAACACGATCAAGAATCATCTCTCCCGTCTCTTCATCTTTCTCGTACTTGTTGCAAGACCCTTTTGGAATTTCTACCAGTACTTTTATATCCATATGATTATATGTATGTTAACGCCTTTATTATATGAGCTTCCAATGTAGCAACATACCCCATTTCGTTGTCGTACCACGAGAGCACTTTTACCAGATCTTTATCAACCACACGCGTAAACGACGCGTCTACAATAGCTCCGTAGGGTTCTCCAATAATATCGGAAGAAACAATAGGGTCTGAAGTCACCTTCAGAATTCCCTTCCACCTTTCTTCTTGAGAAGCGTTGAGCAGGATATCGTTTACTTCTTTAACAGTTGTGTTTCTCTTGGCTACAAATGTTATGTCCGCAATGGATCCTGCCACCACAGGCACTCGCAAAGCAACGCCGTCAAACTTTCCTTTCAGGTGAGGGAGCGCTCGCGTAACAGCAATGGCAGCTCCCGTACTGGAAGGTACAATGTTGGAAGCGGCGGCCCTCCCCCGCCTGGGATCATTGCCTCTGGTAGGACCATCCACCAAGCTCTGAGACGCAGTATACCCATGAGAAGTATTGAGCAGGGCTTTCAAAATACCAATTGTTTCGCTCAATACTTGAATAATCGGAGAAGCCGCGTTTGTGGTGCATGATCCGTTTGAACTTATCTTGCAGAGAGAAAGCTCTTTGTCATTTACTCCCATCAGAATAGTCTTTCCCATTTCTGAATCTTGGTCTTTTGCGGGTGCCGTGAGAACAACTCTCTTGGCTCCCGCCGTAATGTGCGCTTGAGCCTTTTCAAACGACTCAAACATGCCCGTTGCTTCTACCACCAGGTCTACATTCAACTCTTTCCAGGGCAACTTTTCGGGATCTTTTTCTTGCAAAACAACAATTGATCTGCCTTCTATAACCAGCTTTTCCTCTTTTATGTTCACTTCTTTCTCGAATCTTCCGTAGACAGAATCATAAGAAAGAAGGTAGGCAAGGTTTTCAACAGATCCCAAATCATTAATCGCCACAACTTCAACATCGCTTCTCTCTTGCAATCTGCGAAAGAGCAACCTCCCAATTCTTCCAAACCCGTTAATAGCAATTCTGTTCATAGGGATGATGTAATGGCTTGCGGAATATAATCTATAAGATCGGTGGCAACAAGCCCGTCTCTCTTTTCTTTAGATGCTAGGGATCCCGCTCTGGCGTTTATGTACGCGGCAACGGCTCCTGCCTGTACCGGCTCCACTCCCCTGGCAAGCAAAGCTGCTAGTATGCCAGAGAGCGTGTCCCCTACTCCTCGCACGCTCAAGTACGAAGACTCTTCTTCGTTTAGTATGACTCTGCTTCCGTCTGAAATAATGTCCGTTTTTCCCTTGAGCAGAATAATCATACCCAGGCGAGATGCCTCTTCTTGAACAACACTTATCCGTTCCTCCAAAGAAAGTTCTCTAATATTTCTCTTGGTCAGCAGAGAAAACTCAAACACGTTTGGAGTTACCACCAAATTTCTGCCCCTATATCCTTCGGGGTTTTCAGCTATGGCGTACAGAGCGTCTGCGTCCGCCACAACAGGGAGAGACGTCTGTAAAAGAAAGTCCCTCATGGCCATGAGTGTTTCTTCTGACCGTCCCAATCCTCCGCCAATCACCACGCACGCCTTTTGTCGAGACACTTCCCAAGAAGACTCTGCCAAGGCAACAAGTGTTGGCACGTGGCCTGGCGTTATGTGAGATCCTTCTAGTGGATAGGCGGCAAGAATAGGCGAAAAAGAAGCAATAATATCAGCCGCTCTCCGGGGAGCAATAACGCGCGCCATATCAGCTCCTCCACGAAACGCCGCCAGCGCCGAAAGCGCGGGGGCTCCCGAGTAGAATTCAGACCCCCCAATCACCGTTACCAGTCCGTAGTCGTACTTATTTACCTCTCCTGAACGATCAGGGTACACCAACTGTATATCATTTTTAGAAACAGTTATAATATTCATAGTATCTTCTCTTGTTTTACCGCGTCTTTCACTATTTTACCATAGAGAGGATGGCGCAGAGAGAACACGGCATTAGAAACAAGCCAGCTCTGCATATCTCCACACTCCCACCACCTCCCCTCAATCTCATACCCATATATGGGCTTTCCCTCTTTTGCCATTTTCCCCATTGCCTCTGTAAGAACAATCTCTCCCTTGCCGTTTGTGGAGGTTTTTTTAAGATATGAGAATATATCGGGCGTAAGAATACGACGTCCTAGTACGGCAAGAGAAGAAGGCGCTTTTCCAAGAGGAGGCTTCTCCACAATACTTTTCACCTTCCACAACTTGCTTGCGATTCGATCTCCGTCTATAACCCCATACGAAGAGAGTTTCTCTTGTGGGAGAGTTACCAGAGCCTGAACCGAGCGTTGGGAGGTACGAAAAATATTCATAAGTTGCAGAGCGCAGGGCGTTTTTGCTTCCACAACGTCGTCGGGGTAGGCAACAAGAAAAGGCTCATCCCCCACATGTTTTTTGGCTTGCAGAACCGCGTACCCGTCTCCCATAATTTTTGAATCCACCACAAATGAAACCGAAAGCCCCTCCAACAATTCTTGCATAGAGAGAAGTTGAGCAAGCTGTTCTTTCTGCCCTCTCTCTTCTAAAAGTTTTTCAAGAGCGCGAGGACGCTGAAGGTATGAGATAAGCGGATGTTTT
>JAUYLB010000047.1 GCA_030699785.1 bacterium | reverse complement strand
GGAAGTTCAATAAGTCGGCCGGCGGGGTTCATCATCAGTCCTCGCATACCAGCCATTTGTGTTGCTTGAGACCAGCTTCCGCGAGATCCCGAATCAATAATAGAAGATACGGATCCGTTGGGAGGAAGAGTTTTGGGTATGAGTTTTTCAATAACGATCTTGACTCGCGTCCAAATCTCAATAACCTTGCCTGATCTCTCTTCTCGGGAGAGAAGCCCTTTGCGGAAGTGCTGGTCAATGTTCTCCACTTCTGCTTCCGCCTCCTTGATCAATCCTTCTTTTTCGTGAGGAATAATAAGATCATCCATTCCCCAGGTAATACCGGATTTGGTAGCATACTCAAATCCAATCTCTTTGACTCGGTCAACCACCTTCTGCACTTCTTGAGCAGGAAGGGTATTAATCACGTCTCCAATAATTCGTCCAAGAGACTTCTTGTTCATCTGGCTATTGATAAACTCATATTCTTCGGGAAGTTGACGATTAAAGAGAATGCGTCCGGGAGTTGTTTCTAGCATTCCTTCCTCTGTGCGCACACGAATCTTCTCTCGCAATCCTACAACTCCGTTTTCGTAGGCAAGAACGGTTTCCTCCACACACGAAAATGCTTTTGGCGTTTTAGAAGATTCCTCCATACCCGTTAGGTAAAAACACCCAAGCACCATGTCTTTTTCGGGAGCAACAATAGGGAGTCCCGTTGCGGGTTTAAGAAGATTAACAGCAGAAAGCATAATTTCTCGCGCTTCTTTCTGCGCGTCTTCGGAAAGAGGAAGGTGTACGGCCATCTGGTCTCCGTCAAAATCGGCGTTAAACGCAGAACATACCAGAGGGTGCAAGCGAATGGCCTCTCCTTCCATAAGAATAGGGTAAAACCCCTGAACACCCAATCGGTGCAGAGTTGGGGCGCGGTTTAACAAAACCACCCTATCTTTTACCACTTCTTCTAGAATTTCCCAGATCTCGTCACTCCCCTGCTCAATAAGACGCGTGGCTCCTTTTACATTATACGAGAGTTCTCGTTCCAAAATCTTCTGAATGACAAAGGGCTTAAAAAGCTCAAGGGCCATCAATTTAGGAAGTCCACACTGATGGAGATGAAGCTCGGGACCCGCAACAATAACCGATCGGCCCGAGTAGTCCACACGCTTTCCCAGAAGATTGCCTCGGAACCGTCCCTGTTTTCCTTTTAACATGTCTGCAAGTGATTTGAGCAGACGTTTGCCTCCTCCGCTTGTAGATTGCGTCATAGTTCCCTTGCGCATACTGTTGTCAATAAGCGCGTCTACGGCTTCTTGCAACATACGCTTCTCGTTGCGCACAATCACGTCAGGAGCTCCCGATTCTAAAAGGTAGCGTAGTCGATTGTTTCTGTTGATAACTCGACGGTACAGATCATTGAGGTCCGAAGAAGCGTAGCGCCCTCCATCTAGCTGTACCATGGGGCGCAGATCGGGAGGAAGCACGGGAATGGTGGTAAGAAACATCCACTCGGGCCTGATGTTTGCCTGTATCATATCGCGGAACAATCTAATGCGCTCTATTGCCTTGCGCTTATTTTGAGGAGAGAGATCTTCATATCCGGCGTTGAGCGCCTTGATAACATCTTTTAGATTCATCTTCTCGGCAATCTTGCGTAGAATTTCAGATCCCGTTCCCGCTTCAAAAACATGACCATACTTGAGTGAGAGAGTCTGGTACTCAATTTCAGAGAGCGTGCGCATAGATTCAATGCTCGCAAGATCATGGCGCGCGCGATCTCTTGCCTCTTTAAGTTGTTCTTTCTCTTCCAGTTCCGCGAGTTTTGTGCGACGAACAAACTCTTGCTCTAGCTCTTCGTACGCCTTTGCCTTTGCCGTTTCGTCTACCTTGGTAATAATATACGCGCCAAAGTAAACAACACGTTCCAAGCTCTGCATGGGAATGTCGAATGTTAAACTAATGCGAGAAGGAATGCCCCGCAGGAACCAGATGTGCGAACATGGAGTTGCTAATTTGATATGCCCCATGCGTTCTCGACGCACAGAAGCCTTTGTTACCTCAACACCGCACCTGTCGCACACAATCCCCTTGTACCGAATTTTTTTGTACTTTCCACAGTAGCATTCAAAGTCCTTTTCGGGACCAAAAATGCGCTCGTCGAACAGCCCGTCTTTCTCTGCCCGCTGGGTGCGGTAGTTTATGGTTTCCGGCTTGGTAACCTCTCCGTACGACCAAGAGATAATATCGTCGGGGGAGGCAAGTTTGATACGAAGAGATTGAAGATCTGTGACGCGCATAAAAAGATGGTTATGACTCTTTTACGGGACCGGGCTCCATACGCTCTGACCCAAGCTTTCCTTTTACTTCCACGTGAAGAGCAAGGGAGCGTATTTCGGCCAACAAAAGACTAAAGGAGGCTGGCAAGTGAGGAGGTTGAATGGGTTGGCCTCGCAGGATCGACTCGTATGTTGATGCTCTTCCCGCCACATCATCTGATTTTATGGTGAGCATCTCTTGAAGCGTATACGCCGCTCCATATCCTTCTAGCGCCCACACTTCCATTTCTCCAAACCGCTGTCCTCCGAACTGCGCTTTTCCTCCAAGAGGTTGTTGAGTAATGAGAGAGTAAGGACCCGTGGAACGCATGTGAATTTTGTCTTCCACCATATGCGTAAGCTTGAGGATATACATATACCCAACCGTTACGGGCTGTGGGAAGGGAAGTCCGTCCATTCCGTCGTAGAGCGTTACTTTCCCATCTTCGGGAAGTCCCGCCTTTTTGAGTTCCTCTTTTATGTCTTCTTCTGTTGCTCCCGCAAGCCCCGGCGTTACGGCAAGGTAACCAAGCTTTTTTGCCGCCCACCCCAGGTGTGTCTCAAGAATCTGCCCAATGTTCATACGAGAAGCAACGCCAAGAGGATTCAAAATAATATCCACGGGACGCCCATCTTCCATGAATGGCATCTCTGCCTCTGGAAGAACAAAAGAGATAACCCCCTTGTTTCCATGGCGTCCGGCCATCTTGTCTCCGGGACGGATCTTGCGTAGCTGAGCTACCTCTACGTGGATGCGCTTAATCACGCCAGGATCCAATCTGTGACCCTGCTCCCGAGAAAAAACTCGCACGTTGATGACACGTCCCCGTTTGCCATGCGACATATACATGGAAGTGTCTTTTACATCTCTTGCCTTCTCTCCAAATATGGCACGAAGAAGACGCTCTTCGGGTGTGAGTTCTTGCTCTCCTTTGGGAGAAATCTTTCCAACCAAAATATCGTTGGGTTCCACCTCGGCGCCAACCCTCACAATTCCCTCTTCGTCCAGATCTTTTAGTTTTTCTTCTCCAATGTTTGGAATGTCTCCGGTTGTTACCTCGGGTCCAAGCTTGGTTTCTCTGACATCGCAGTGAAAGTTCTCAATATGTATAGATGTGTACTCGTCGTCTTTTACTAAACGCTCTGAAACAATAACAGCATCTTCGTAGTTTCCCCCTCTCCAAGGCAGAAAGGCAACCAACATGTTGTTTCCCAGAGCTAACCTCCCCTTGTCCATGGATCCGCCGTCGGCAATCACGTCTCCTTTCTTTACCTTATCTCCCTTGTGAACAATAGGGCGCTGGTGAAAACAGGCGTACTGGTTTGTTCTCACCATAGTGCGTAACCCTCTCTCAATAAGTTTGCCCTTGGAGGTTCGCAAAGCAACCCGCTGAGAATCTACTTCTTCAATGGTGCCATCCTCATCGGCCAGCACGGCAAGACCCGAATCCTTGGCTATTCTCTCTTCTAATCCCGTGCCCACAAGTGGTGCCTGCGGACGCAGAAGAGGAACCGCCTGACGTTGCATGTTTGATCCCATGAGGGCACGCGTAGCATCGTCGTTTCGCAAAAAGGGAATGAGCGCTGTTCCCACAGAAATAGGCTGAGTGGACGAAACATCTATAAACGCTACTTTTTCGCGATCCACCAAGACAGGCTCTCCTTTGTACCGCGTTGGTACTTTCTCGGGAATAATGTTTCCTTTCTCGTCTACGGGAACACCCGCGTGCGCGATAGGTTGTTTTTCCTCTTCATAGGCTGACATAACAACAACCTCCGAGGTGACCTTTCCGTTCTTTACACGAAAATACGGAGTCTCTAGAAAACCAAACTCGTTAATCACAGCATGTGAAGAAAGTTGTCCAACCAGTCCAATGTTTGGTCCTTCAGGCGTCTGAATGGGACAGATACGCCCGTAGTGGCTGGGTTGTACATCTCGCACCTCAAATCCTGCCCGCTCTCTTGTGAGTCCTCCGGGACCCGTGGCCGCAAGCCTTCTCTTGTGCTCAAGTTCGGAAAGCGGGTTCACGCTATCCATAAATTGGGTGATTTGAGATCCTGTGAAAAATTCTCGAATCGCCGCGGCAACGGGTCTGGGGTTCACAATTTGTGAAGGAGTAATTGTAGAAGGATCGTGCGTAGACATGCGATCCTTAATCATGCGCTCCATGCGCATAAATCCGATTCTCATACGGTTCTGCAAAAACTCAGAAAACGTTCTGATTCTTCG
>JAUYLB010000042.1 GCA_030699785.1 bacterium | reverse complement strand
TTGCTCTTCCTATCGCAACGGTAGGACTGCTTATTGTTGCCGTAGGGGTTGGTATTCCAGAAACATACTTTGCGGTTTCTCTTGCCAGAAAAGGAGAGTCCTGGATGATTCTAGGCGGGCTTATGGGTTCTATTGCGGTCTCTTCCACTCTGGTACTTGGTATTGTTTCTCTTATACAACCCATTAGCATTGGAAACCTCCAACCATTTTTATTTGGGCGCTTCTTCCTTGTGATAGCTGCCCTTGCCTTTCTTTTCTTTGTGAGAACAAAACATCACATTTCTCACAGAGAAGCCATATTCCTTCTGGTTCTGTATGGTCTCTTTCTCATAACTCAACTTGTCTGGTAGCTCTTTTGTGCCGGGCATGATACGCTAAACGCATGATAGAGATTATTATTGTTATACTTCTTCTGGGAGCTATTGGAATTCTCCTGTGGCAAAAAAGACAGCCCGAGTCTTCGTCTGCCTTACTGATTCAGCAACAAATTCAAGAGTTGCGTCAAACCGTTGACGCCAAGCTGGGAGACTCCGTAAAAATGATTCAGGAACAGCATGGGCAGAGCTCCCGGCTTATCAAAGACGTAACGTCAAGTCTTGTACAACTACAAGAGACAAACAAACAGGTATTAAGTTTTTCCGACCAGTTGCAAGATCTTCAGGATATCCTTAAAAACCCCAAACAACGAGGAGTTTTGGGAGAGTACTATTTAGAGACACTTCTTAAAAACACAATGCCTCCGGGAAGTTTTCAGATGCAGTACGCCTTTCAAGACGGTTCTATTGTAGACGCTGCTGTGTTTGTAAAAGATAAGATTATTCCAGTAGACTCAAAATTTTCTATAGAAAACTACAACCGGTTGGTAGAAGAGCGAGATCCTCTAGAGCGCGAACGGCTAGAAAAGCTTTTTGTGGGCGATCTTAAACTTCGTATTCTAGAAACTGGAAAATATGTGCGCCCCCAGGAAGGAACCATGGACTTTGCTTTTATGTTTATTCCCCACGAAGCAATTTACTACGACCTTCTTATAAACAAGGTGGGGGCCGTAAAAGAAGAAACAGAAAACCTAGTGCAACGAGCTGCCAACAAATACCATGTTATTATTGTTTCTCCCACCTCATTTTTGGCGTATCTTCAAACCGTTTTGCAGGGACTGAAAGCTCTACAAATAGAAGAACAGGCAAAGGTGATTATTAAACGTGTGCATGATCTTGGAGACCATCTCCGCAGATATGAAGAATACCATGCCAAGCTTGGAAACTCGCTTGGGACAACAGTAAACCACTTTAACGCTTCAAATAAGGAACTTCGTAAAATAGATAAGGACGTACTCAAGATAGGCGGGGAATCTCCCGACATACAACCCCTGGAGCTGGAACGTCCAATACAAGAAGAGTAGGACTAAAAATCAAAAATCAAATCTCAAAATGCAAAGTGACAGTGCAAAATTTAAAGAGGAATTCACAAAACGGCTCATTCGATTTTCTTTACAGACCATAGAGTTATGTGGCAAGTTGCGAGAGAAACGTTTGTTATTGCCAATAGCAGACCAGCTTATTCGTAGCGCCACGTCTGTTGGAGCAAACGTGGTAGAGGCGAAGTCTTCAAGCTCCAGAAAAGACTATATTCATTTTTTTGAGATAGCTCTCAAGTCCGCCAACGAAACAAAGTATTGGCTCATGCTTGTGAAAGAGTCTATTCCCGATTTTATAGAAAAAGCAGACACGTTGTTATCGGAAACAAGTGAAATATCAAATATTCTTGCCTCCAGCATTCTTACTCTGAAAGGAAAGAAATAATTTTTCATTTTTATCTGTCATTTTGAGATTTGATATTTGAGATTTGAATTTAGTTCTAGGGGCTTGCAAAAAAAGGGGAGATAGGGTAGGGTAGAGGACATATGATTGAAGAATTCGCAATTATCAAAACAGGGGGAAAGCAGTATCTGGTTACCAAAGGCCAGAAATTGCAGGTAGAGAAACTCCCCGAAAAAGAAGGGGAAGATGTATCATTTTCTTCTGTTCTTTTGCATCAAAAGGGAGAAGCGATTGCTGTGGGAAAGCCCACCTTAGAGAAGGTTTTGGTAAAGGGGAAAGTCCTTCGTGAAATAAAAGGAAAGAAGGTGATCGCCTATAATTTCAAGGCCAAGAAACGAGAGAAAACAAAACAGGGACATCGCCAACAGTACTCCGAAGTAGAGATCACCGAAATTGCGGGATAGAACAAAAAACCGAGCGTTACGCTCGTTTTTTTGTTGTGTTTGTTTTAGTAAACTAGTGTCTTCCGTTAAAAGCAGATCGAATGGTTTCTTCATCGGCGTATTCAATCTCTCCTCCAATGGGAATGCCTCGCGCCAAGCGCGTGAGAGCAACACCAAGGGAATCAAGAGATCTCTCAACATAGAGAGCGGTTGCCTCTCCTTCTGGCGTTGGATTTGTGGCAATAATAATCTCTTTAAATACGCCGGGATAATCAAAACGACTCGGAGTCTTTACTCGTTCCGTTAATTCCTTTACCCGAATTTTTTCCATATCCTTTTTGCGCAACATTCCTACCGTGCCCCCAAGCACAAAGTATCTGCCCTTGTACACCCCTGACTTTTCTATAGTTTCAACATCTTCTTCTTTTTCTACAACACAGAGAGACCCCGTGACGCGTCCAGGATTTCTGCATATGACGCATACATTTTTATGATCCTGTTCTTTTGCGTCAAAAAGGTGAAAGCAGAAAGAGCATATTCCAACCTCTCTCTTTAAGCGAGAGAGAACCGAAACCATATTTTCGATTTCGTAAGACGGAGCTTTTGTAAGATAGAGGGCAAATCGGGTGCCCGCTCGCGGACCAATACCGGGAAACCGGGAAAATGCCTCAACCAGTTCTTGAATCAGACGAGGATACATAAAATTAAAATGGTACCGATTCGCCGGAAATCTCGTCTGAAGGCACATCCATCTCCTTTGCCAAATCCGCAAAAGAGGCGGTTGCTTCATCAAAGAAGAGCTTTACGGATCCTACGGGGCCGTTGCGATGTTTGGCTATAATAATTTCAGCTATGTTCTTGTTAGAAGGATCTGCCCGGTACTTATCTTCGCGATAAATAAACATAACAACATCTGCATCTTGCTCAATACTGCCAGAATCACGCAGATCAGACAGACGAGGGCGCTGGGGCGTGCGCTGTTCAACCGCTCGAGAAAGCTGAGAGAGAGCCAAAACAGGAACGTTCAGTTCTCTTGCAAGACCCTTTAGGGCTCGGGATATTTCCGTAACCTGTTGTACCGGACTTGATTGCGAATTATGGGGCATAATGAGCTGAAGATAGTCTACAATAATAAGGCCCAGGCCATGCTGAGCCTGAAGTCTTCTAGCCATAGCCCGCATTTGCAAAACGGTTGAAGAAGAAGAGTCATCAATAAAAATGGGGGATTCAGAAAGAGTGCCCAGCGCCTGCTGAATACGCTCAAAGTCCGTCTCCTGCCCTTGAGAAGAAAGACGACCCGTGCGCAACCTCCACAGGTCCACCTTTGCCCGAGAAGATATAAGACGGTCAACAAGCTGATCTCTGGACATTTCCAAGCTAAACACGCCCACGGGAATACCGGCCTGCATAGCCGCGTGACAGGCAATATTCATAGCAAGACCAGTTTTTCCAAGAGAGGGTCTTGCTGCCAAAATCACCAAGTCGGACTTCTGAAGACCCGAAAGCATATTATCTAAGTCGCGGAATCCCGAAGGGATTCCTCTGATTCCTCCCCCATGTTTGGAAAGCATGTCTAGGCGTTCAAACGCCTCTTCTAGGGCTGCTTTTACGGGAACAAATGTAGGAGAAACAGACTGCTGGGTAATACTAAATATTTTCGCTTCTGCTTGATCGAGCAAAAGCTCGGGGTCTTCTTCTTCGTTGTACCCCATAGTGCTAATATCTTGGGCCGCAGAGATAAGGTCGCGGAGAATACGCTTTTTTTGAACCGTTCTTGCGTAGCTTGCCACGTGTGTTGCCGTAGGAACGGTGTTGATAAGTTCCGTGAGATAGCTGTTTCCACCAATGCCCTCATGTTCCCCCTTTTCTTTTAAACGAGATGAGACCGAGAGAAGATCAATCGGCTCTCCTTTCTGGAAGAGGTCTAGTACGGCATTGTATATTGTTTTGTGCGTTTTTTTATAGAAGTCTTGAGGCAACAAAAAATCCACCACTTTTATAATGGCATCTTTGTCCAGCAT
>JAUYLB010000034.1 GCA_030699785.1 bacterium | reverse complement strand
GTGCCAGATGATATTTATCCACACCTTAACGAAATTAAGTTTTATAATTATGATACACAGCATGAACACGCGAGAGCAGGTGGATACTGTTGTAAAGATTCTTGATGAGGGAGGGGTGTGCGTTGTGCCAACAGACACGGTATATGGTCTTGTGTGTAATGCGTTTAACACGCTGGCTGTTGAAAAGATGTTTCACATAAAGCGCAGGCCCAAAACTAAGCCGGTGGGTCTTTTTGTGAGTGGGCTTGAAATGGCAAAAGAGCTGGAAGACATAGATACAGAGAGAGAGGAACTGATTAGCAAATACTGGCCGGGAGCGGTTACCCTTATCTTTAGCGCAAAGCAATATATCTCTCCTCTTGTAACTCCAGAAGAGAGCATTGGATTAAGAATGCCCAATAGCGCGTTTTTACTTGATGTAATAGAAAGGTTGGGGCGACCCCTTGCTCAAACTTCGGCCAATATCTCGGGCAAAGATACCCCAACAAGCGCAGAGGAGATAGGGATTGCCTTTAGAGATTGTGGAGAAAAACCAAACATTATTATTGATGGCGGTGTTTTGCAGGGCAAGCCCTCCAAAATTTTGGACTGTCGTTCTATGCCTCCCAAAGAAGTAAGAGAGTAGTCCTGAAACTAACTCTCGGTTAGTTATCCAATATGTGTAAAAAATAGATGAAGGGTCCTCGCATGCGAGAACCCTTCTTTGATCGTTTCACTCGACCCTATGCTAACCGACCCTGTTCTGGGAGCGTAGCGGTGGGTATGACTGATTCAGAAGACTGTCAAGCGCTTCCCGCCATCCGGGAACGGAGATATAACACTCTCTGAATTCCCTTATGGCGTCAAGGATTTTTCCCCGGAACAACTTCATGACATCTTTTGCTTCTTGTTGAGAAACCATCTCGTTGCCGAGCTCCTGGAACGATTTACCCGACCGGGACCAAAGGTTGATGACATTCGCGCCATCAACAATGTGATGGGTGATGATCATTCTAACCCCTAGATCATCACCTTTGATTTGGAGCTTTGCGCCATCAGGACTAGAAACCAAGTTGACCCCACTTGTCGCACTCCTCAACTCATCCCCTCCTTTATTATCCCGCCCCCAATGTATACCAATTTATTCACTGCGTCAATTTTCCCATACCAACCTATTTATCATTGGAATATGACCTCCTAGGGTTGAACGAATGCCAAAGTACTGGTATATAAGAGAAGATGAAGAAAGAGCCGTACGTTGTTATGCACCTTGGGGGATCTATTGTGGTTCCCCATATTTCGGATGAAGGGGGCATGAACACCTCCTTTCTTAAAAAGTTTAAGAGCTTTCTTTCTCGAGAGCTCAAGCGTTCGTGGAAGTTTGTGATTGTAGCGGGAGGGGGCAAAACCGCCAGAGCGTACCAGAAAGGAGCTTCTCGTATTGTAGACGTAAGAGACATTGACTTGGATTGGCTGGGTATTCATGCCACCAGACAGAACGCCCATTTCTTGCGCACTATTTTTGCCAAAGAAGCATACCCCGTTGTTATTGATCACGATCCGTACCCGGAAGAAATGGAAATGTTTAAGAGCTCTAAAAAGAAGCTCTTTTTCGCCTCCGGATGGAGACCGGGTCAGTCCACGGATTACATTGCTGTGAAGCTCGCTCAAAGGTTTGGCTCTTCTCAAGTGATTATTGCCAAAGACACTCCTTTTGTGTACAACAAAGATCCAAAAAAGCACGAAAAAGCAAAGCCCATCTTTGCTATTTCTTGGAAAGAGTATAGCAGGCTTATTCCCAAGAGCTGGACTCCCGGACTTTCTTCTCCCGTAGATCCCGTAGCAACAAAACTTGCCCAAGAACTTGGTATAACGGCAAAAATTTTGGCGGGTACCAACCTACCAAATTTAAGAAAAGCAATAGAAGGCAAAGAGTTTACCGGAACAGTAATACAATAACAACACCATGGCTTTATCTATTGGCATTGTAGGGTTGCCCAACGTGGGGAAGTCCACGCTGTTTTCCGCTTTAACAAAAAAGAAAGTAGACGTGGCAAACTACCCATTCTGCACCATTGATCCCAACATAGGCATTGTAAAGGTTCCCGACCAGCGACTAGAGCAGTTGGCTCAGGCGTTTCAATCGGCAAAAGTTGTACCCACCATTATAGAATTTGTAGATATTGCCGGACTGGTGCGGGGGGCAAGCAAGGGAGAGGGGTTGGGCAACAAGTTTCTTGCTCACATTAGAGAGGTAGACGCGGTGGTGCACGTGGTGCGCTGTTTTAAGGATTCCGAAATTATTCACGTAGATGAGAGTGTAGATCCCATACGAGACGTAGAGACCGTGCATACAGAGCTTTTGATAAAAGATTTAGACACCATTGAGAGAAGACTGCACTCCCTGGAAAAAGAGGCGCGAGCCCAAGACAAAAAAGCAATAGCAAGCAAAGAAGCTCTAGAGGGTTTGCAGAAAGAAATGGACAAAGGGATCTCGGCGTACGAGTACATGCAAAACAATCCAGAACACGCAGAGGCAATTCAAGAGCTTTTCTTGCTTTCTTCAAAGCCCGTGCTTTATCTCTTAAACGCAGACAGTCCGGAAGACGCCAAGCTGGCTCGCGAGATGGTGGAAAAAAAGAACATGCCTTTTGTGGTGCTTAGCATCAAAGAAGAGCATGACGCTGCCGGCCTCTCTTTAGAAGAATTAGCCGAGCTGGGCATGCCTTCCCCAAAGCTTCCCCTGCTTATTGAAAAGGCGTACGCCATGCTTGGTCTTATTACTTTCTTTACCACGGGACCCGACGAACCACGGGCATGGACAATTACTAAAGGAACAAAAGCTCCACAAGCCGCGGGAGTTATTCACAGTGACTTTAGAGAAAAGTTTATTCGAGCCGCGGTTATTCATTTTAAGAAACTTTTAGAGGCAGGATCCATTTCCGAAGCCATGGCAAAAGGATGGATTCGCACAGAGGGCAAAGACTATGTTGTGCACGACGGAGATGTCATGGAGATTC
>JAUYLB010000031.1 GCA_030699785.1 bacterium | reverse complement strand
AATAATATGGGATCCCGTGATCTGCATAAGGCCTTGTTTTGCCGCTTTTACTTCAAATCCTTTTAATACCAAGCCCGCCTCAAATGTTTCAAGGATTTCGTAATCAAATCTTGCCCTCCTGTTTTCAGATAGCGGTTTCATGCACCCCCAATGTATCCTATTCCCGCGCGTTTCACAACTTTGTCCTATATTTTATTTTGCAACATTTCTCCCATACTCTGTAGTATGGGAGAAATGTTGCAAAATCGCAGGAGTTAGATGTTTTAAGCTGGTTTTTGTGGCTATGTATGATAGAGTATGATTACTATGAGCATAAAAGAGAGTGTATTGTCGTCGATAGAACAAGAGATTGTTGGTTTTTTTGTTGATCATGGCGTTAAATCTCCAACAGTAGTTCTGGAAAGACCTGCTGATTTTGAACATGGCGATATTTCCACAAGCGTGGCTTTGAAGTGCGCGAAGACACTCGGAAAAGACCCATATACACTGGCTCAAGATGTTGCCAGTCACATTTCCAAAAAACAGCTGCAACACATTCATAAAGTGGAAGCGGTTAAGCCGGGTTTTGTAAATATTTTTTTTGATCAAGCATTTTTTGAAAAAATTCTCGGTGAAATTTTGAAATTAAAAACTGATTTTGGCAACAACACTTCCTTAAAGGGCCAAAAGTGGGTTATAGAACATACTTCTCCAAATCCAAACAAGGCAATGCACTTGGGGCACCTTAGAAATAACCTTGTTGGCATGAGTCTTGTCCGGACTCTTTCATGCAATGGCGCAACCGTGGTTTCCGATGCCATAGACAATAATCGCGGCATCGCGATAGCAAAACTCATGTGGGGGTTTCTTGCTCATATGAGAAAAAATGAAAATGTTCCAATTGAAATTGAATATTGGAATTCACACTCCGAGCAATGGTTTTCTCCAAAAGAGCTAGGACTACTGCCAGATATGTTTATTACAAAATGTTATATCTCTGGAGAGTTGGATTTTAAGGGCAACCCCGTGGTTGAAAATAAAATTCGAGAACTTGTTGCGCGTTGGGAGGCAAAAGAAGAAGATGTTTGGAATCTTTGGTCTCACATGCTTGCCTACGCGTACGAAGGGATGGAAAGGACTCTTTCTCGACTTGGGAACCATTGGGATAAAATTTGGCATGAACATGAGCATTATCAAAAAGGAAAAGACTTTGTAGAAAAAGGTCTCGGAAAGGGGGTATTCAAAAGACTAGAGGATGGCGCGGTCTTAACCGATCTTTCACATTATAATCTTTCCGACACAATCTTATTAAAAAATGATGGAACATCACTCTATATTACTCAAGATATCGCGCTCACGGCATTAAAAAAAGACTTTTACAATGCTGAAAAATTATTATGGGTTATAGGACCCGAGCAGTCGCTTGCCATGAAGCAACTTTTTGCTGTTTGTGAGCAGCTTGGGATAGGATTGTTAGAAGATTTTATGCACGTGTCTTACGGGTATGTTGGATTAAAGGGCGACAACGGAAGTTTTACAAAAATGTCTTCAAGGGAGGGTACGGTTGTTCTTATTGATGATGTTATTGATGCCGCGCGAGACAAAATTCTTCAACGCTTTGTATTCGAGGGAAAGGAAGAGAATGATGAACTGCGCGATTTGTCAGAAAAGATGGCTTTGGCTGCCGTAAAATTTAGCATTCTCAAGCCCGACAGAACTCAAGATATTGTTTTTGATACCGATCAATCAATAGAGACAACGGGAGATTCCGGAGTATATGTGCTGTACTCTTATGTGCGTACGCAATCAATACTGCGAAAGGGAGCGGGAAAAAAATTGACAAAAACCAATTCTCTTGCAAGGCCGGGGCAAGAGGGGAACTTGGTAAAACTACTGATGTTTTTTCCCGATATGGTAAAGAGAGCAAAAGAAGATCTCTCGGCGCACCATATTGCCCAATACCTACTCGAGGTTTGTTCCGCGTTTAATACCTGGTACGCGAAAGAAACAATTTTAGACGAATCAGAGCAGCAATACCACAAACTTGCGATTACAGAGGCCGTTGGTGTGGTGATAAAAAACGGCCTTTCAATCCTTGGTATTGAAACCATAGAACAAATCTAATTTCTCTGCCTTGATTCGGTTAAGTTATCCACACCTTGTCCGAATCAAGTTCTTGACAATTGAAAACAAGGGGGGAAGGTGATAGGGTGAAAAATATACATGACTCAAAAATCTCTCTCTGACATAGAAAAAGAAGTTCTCCGCTTCTGGGAGGAAAAACGCATTTTTCAGAAGTCTCTCTCTCAAAACAAGGGAAAGAAAGTCTTCTCATTTTATGACGGTCCTCCTTTTGCAACGGGACAACCCCACTATGGGCACATTTTGGCTACTACCATTAAGGATGCCGTTTTGCGCTACTGGACCATGCGAGGGTACTATGTGCCCCGACGAGTAGGGTGGGACTGTCATGGACTTCCCGTTGAAAATCTTATTGAAAAAGAACTGGGCATCAAGAATAAGAAAGAGATTGAAGAGCTGGGCGTGGGCGCCTTTAACGATGCTTGTCGGGCCTCTGTGTTCCGGTGCGTAGAAGATTTTCAGGAAGTTCTGCGAAGAGCCGGCAGATGGGCGGACTACAAAGACTCCTATGCCACGCTAGACACAGGTTATATTGAGTCTGTTTGGTGGGTGCTCTCTCAACTGCATGCGCTTGGACTGGTAAAGAGGGACTACCGTGTTTCTCCGTACTGCGCAAGATGTGGCACGCCCCTTTCCAACTTTGAGGTAAATCAAGGATACCAAATCAAAACAGATCCATCTGTTGTGATTAAATTCCAAATCACAAATTCCAAGTCACAAATAAATTCAAAATTCAAAATCACAAACCCAAAAACATACTTACTCGCGTGGACCACAACTCCATGGACGCTCCCGGGAAATGTTGCTCTGGCTGTGCATCCAGACAAAGAGTACATACAGGTACGACAAGAGAAGGAAATATACATTCTTGCAAAAGACCGCCTAGAGATATTAGAAGGACCCTACGCCATACAGCGTTCTTGGAAGGGCAAGGATCTTGCGGGGTTGCGCTATCATCCGTTATTTGACGCGCTAGAGCGGTCAAAGCCCGAGAATATCGAAAATGCTTTCCAGGTTTTAGAAGCAGACTTTGTGAGTATGGAAGATGGAACGGGTATTGTGCACACGGCGGTTATGTACGGGGAAGACGACTTTCAGCTGGGCAAAAAACACAAACTTCCCATGCATCATACGGTGGATCTGAATGGGGTTCTCAAAGAAGAAACGGGAGAACTTGCGGGAACACGCGTAAAAGATGCTCAGCAGAAAGTAATAACCCTGCTCAAGGAAAAGAATTTGCTATACAAAGCGGAAGAGATGGAGCACTCCTATCCTTTCTGTTGGCGGTGCGACGATCCACTCATTTACTATGCCATGGATAGCTGGTACATTACCGTTTCTTCCTTGCGAAAACAGCTTGTTGCGAACAACAAAAAGATTCAATGGGTTCCCTCTCACGTGAAAGAGAAGAGGTTTGGAAGCTGGCTAAAAGAAGCGCGCGACTGGGCGTTCTCTCGTAATCGGTATTGGGGGGCTCCCCTTCCTATTTGGAAGTGTGAGGATTGTGGAGAGGAAAATGTTCTTTCTTCTGTAAAGGATATTATCTCCAAAAAGCACACTACCAATCGGTATCATATGATGCGTCATGGACATTCTTTGCGACAGATAAAAAATGTGGTTTCTTCCTACCCCGAGAAAGAGCCACTTCCTCTTACACCCAAGGGGGTGGCGGATGTAAAGAAGGCAGCAAAAAACCTTGCCAAGAAGGGAGTGGACATTATTTATTCGTCTGATCTTTTGCGGTGCAAGCAGACCGCGGAACTTGTGGCCAAGGCTACGGGGGCTCGCGTTGTGTTTGACAAACGATTGCGAGAAGCCGATGGAGGCGTGTTTAATGGGCGTCCGGTAAAAGAGGCGATTGCGTTTTGGGAGAGAGAGGGAGAAGCTCAAAAGGATGATTACGCGCGACGCTTCTCTGTTCGTCCGCCCAAAGGAGAAAGCTACCTGGATATTCAAAAGCGCCTTTTCGATCTTATGGAAAATCTGGAAAGCAATCATAAGGGCAAGAATATTTTGGTGATAAGTCACGAGCTTCCCCTAACACTTCTTAAAGGACTTATGAACGGGACTTCTCGAGAGGATATAGTGCGATCTCGCGAGAAAAAGAGAATACAGCCTTCGGAAATCAAGCCGTTCTCCTATCGCTCTCTTCCGTATGATAAGGAAATGAATATAGATTTGCATCGTCCGTATATTGACCGTGTTATGTTCGCGTGTTCTTCTTGCGAAGGGCTTATGAAGAGAACACCAGAGGTGTTTGACTGTTGGTTCGAGTCGGGTTCCATGCCTTACGCGCAATGGCACTATCCGCAAGAGCGAAAAAAGTTAGTAGAGAGTACCTTTCCCGCGGATTTTATCGCGGAAGGTATGGATCAGACGCGAGGATGGTTCTATACGCTCCATGTGCTGGCAACAGCCCTTACGCTCAAAAACATTGGGTTGGGAAAAAATAAGCCTGCGTTTAAAAATGTCATTGTGAATGGACTTGTACTTGCATCGGATGGCAAGAAGCTTTCAAAACGTTTGAAGAATTATCCCGAAGTCGATCTTGTGTTCAATAAGTATGGAGCCGATGCCCTGCGGTACTTTCTCTTGTCTTCTACTCCCATTGGAGAAGACTACCTGCTTTCAGAAGAGCGAGTGCAGGAAACCATGAGAAAGGTTCCTATGGCTTTTCAGAACAGTGCCTCGTTCTTCTTGCTTTACAAAGAGAAGGGGTTTAAGGAAAATCTTACATTCCGGCCCAAAACGGCATTGGATAAATGGATATTCTCTCGCCTAAACCGTACCATAGAAGAAATGACTTCTCGTATGGATTCTTTTGAGCTTACCAAAGGATCTCGTCCAGCTCTAATGTTTTTAGAAGATCTGTCCAACTGGTATATCAGAAGGTCTCGTCCCAGACTTCAGCGCCCCACTTCCCCCAAAGAAAAAGAAGAAGCGTCCCAGACGTTGCACCACGCGCTCAAAACATTTTCTCAACTTCTCTCTCCGTTTACCCCATTCATCACAGAGCACGTCTTTTCTCAATTGAGAGGAGGAAGAGACAAAGAGAGCGTTCATCTTATGCCATGGCCCAAGGCAAACAAAAAGCTTATCTCAAAGAAGCTAGAAAATGATATGGAAGAGGTGCGAAGCGTTGTGGCTCAGGCACTTGCCGAGCGAGGGAAGGCCGGTGTGAAAGTGCGTCAGCCGCTATCTTCTATCACGCTCAATGAAGCTTCCTTGAGAGGGAAAAAAGAACTCCTCTCTCTTATTCAAGAAGAGGTAAACATAAAAGAGGTTCTCTTTGATGTTGAGCAGAAAGAGGATGTGGTGCTGGATATAACGCTTACCCAAGAACTTTTAGAAGAGGGTCAGGTGCGGGAACTGATTCGGCACATTCAAGATCTTCGCAAAGAAGCGGGACTTGTGCCAACAGACAAAGCTGTTGTTTGGGTTGAAGGAGGTCTGGTTCCTCTTGCAGAAAAGTATCGAGCAGATGTTTCCAAATCCGCAAATCTTAAAGAGGTGAGAATGGGAAAGCCCGAGAAGAATATCTTGGGGGAACGAAAGATACATGTGGAGGGAGCCGAAACAATACTTTCTATTACACGGGCGTAATATGGTAGCTCACTACCGCGCAGAATCTATTGTGCTCGCAAAAGAAAATCAAGGAGAGGCGGATCAAACCATTACTTTTTTTGCAAGAGATATAGGTATGGTTCGAGCGCGCGCGGTTTCATCTCGCAAACTTATTTCCAAGCTAAGAGGAGGGCTTTTGCTCTTCTCAAGCGCTCATGTGGAGTTTGTGCAAGGGAGGATGAGAAAAACATTAGTAGAAGCTCGTACGCGCAAAGCAAGGAACGGCATTCGTCAAGATTTTCATAGACTTCGAGCAGCTTTTCGGGTGTCGGAAACTGTTGTGGCATTATCCTATGAGCATGATACGGATGGTCGGGTATATGATCTTTTAGAGGAAACATTTAATGCCATGGAAGCGATTTCTCTTTCTCGTCTCTCTCTTTTGTACTATGTATTCTTTTGGAAATTTCTTCATTTGCTTGGATATGGACCCGGTCTGGGGGCGAAAGAAGCTTCGGAACGGCTCCAGGCTTGCGATATCAAAGACCTTGAGCGACTCCAAGTGTCCCTCAAAGAGCGCCAACAACTGAATCGAGCCTGCCGCGCCTCATTCTTAAACATTACCAATCCTTCCGCTCTCTCGAAATAAGTCAAAACTCTAATGCTACATAGCATTAGAGTTCGCGCTGATTTTGAAAAAGCGCAAAAACCTTATTGGATGTAGGATTAGAAATGAGAATAATGAGACATTAGAAATTGCGCGTGATGCCAGGAGTCACGAGTCCGGCTCTTTATTTTTCCTCAAAAATATGCAAGTATGTGGATATTATGAGAAAGACCTCATTTTTGCTCCTCATTCTTCTTGGAGTGGCCACCGCGCTTGGTGTTTGGGTATGGCAAAAGAATGCTTACTCCACCGAGTCACTGCGACTTGAGATTATTGCTCCGGCAGATGTTGCGGTGGGAGAAGAGATTGTATTTGCCGTGAAGTACAAGAATAACGGAGATACGCGTCTGGAAAACCCCATTCTCATCTTTGAGTTTCCTCAAGGGGCTATGCCTCTAGAGGAGACAAGAACACGAGTAACCCGAACACTGGAGGATATCTCTCCCGGGCAAGAGGAAACTATTCAGTTTTCAGCTCGCCTATTTGGGAAAGAAAAAGATCTTAAAGAAGCCAGAGCACAGCTTCGGTACCGCCCTCGAGGGATTAGTGCTACCTATTCCTCCGAGACAACAACAACAGTTGTATTGGGTTTGGTTCCTTTAAACCTTGACTTTGATCTTCCCGCGCGTGTGGAGTCGGGACAGCGGTTTGATTTCAGATTGAATTACTTTTCTCGATCGGAGTTTCCTCTTGCCAATCTTCAGCTTGTAGCAGAGTACCCCTTGGGTTTCACTGCCTATGACGTGCGACCGGCTTCTCCCGGCGAAGGAGAGTGGAGTATTGGCGCTTTGAGATCTGCGGAAGGAGGGAGGATAGCAGGACTGGGCATTATTCGGGGAGACATTGGGACATCTGGAGTGTTCCGCGCAAAACTTGGCATGTGGATGGGTGGCGAGTTCATTGTTCTAAAAGAGGTTGAAAAAACCATGGAAATCGTTCGTCCCCGTTTGCATATCTCCCAAGCCATAAACGAACAAGTAAGAGATACTGTTGTTTCGGGTGAACTTTTGCGCTACGAAATATTCTTTCGGAATGTGTCGGAGCGTCCTCTAGAAGATCTTTTTTTGGTTGTAACATTAGAAGGAGAAGCATTTGATCGCGATTCCATTCAGATACAGGGGGGAACATATGTCGCGGGATCTTCATCTCTTGCGTGGGAAGCAAAAGATCACGCATCTCTTCGGGCACTTCTTCCGGGAGAGCAAGGTGTGGTTGAGTTTTGGGCGCGCGCGCTTGAAGAAGCCGGAGAGAACCAAACACTGCGAACTCGCGTACTGCTTTCCGACGCGCGAGCAGACTTTAGTGTAAAGGTTCAGTCAAAACCCAAGGTTCAGCAAACAGTGATGTTTCAAGATACTGTTTTTAGTAACGCGGGACCTATTCCTCCTCGAGCGCAAGAACAGACAACATATACTATATATTGGAAAGCGATAGCCGGAGCGAACAAAACAGAAGAAGTAAGAGTGAGAGCTGTTCTTCCTGGAAACGTTGAACCAACAGGAAAGATATCACCACTGGGAGATTCCTTTACATTTGACCCATCTTCGCGAGAAGTGGTATGGAATATAGGGTCCATGGGTTCCAGACAAGAGAAGGATCTTGCGTTTCAAATCTCTCTGGTCCCCGATTCAAATCAGCGGGGGAGCAACGCTACTCTTGTGGGAGAGGTTACGTTACGGGGAGAGGACGTGTTTACAAGACAACAGGTTTCGGCGCAAGCGCCCTCTGTTTCCACAAGTGTGTTCGGAGACGACGGCGTTGTGCGTTAATTATATAATCGAAGTAATTCATAGTATTCATGCAGAACATCATATCGCTTGCGAAAAGAAGGGGCTTTATATTTCCGGGATCTGAAATCTATGGAGGACTTGCGGGAACTTGGGATTACGGTCCAATGGGAGTTCTGCTCAAAAACAACGTGAAGAGTCGTTGGTGGAGAGATATGGTGCAAATGAGAACGGACATTGTGGGAGTGGATGCGGCCATCATTATGAATCCCCGCGCCTGGGAGGCGTCTGGTCATACGCAGGCGTTTACGGATCCTTTGGTAGAATGCAAGTTGTGTCATCGTCGCTTCCGATCCGACAAAGAAGAACAAGTCAAAGAGCACGAACAAGAACATGGCGGAACAACCGAATGGACCGACCCCAAAACATTTAATCTGCTGGTAAAAACATATCTTGGAGTTGTAGAAAACAATCAGGCCCTTGCCTACCTTCGTGGGGAGATTACGAACGGAGCTCAAGTCAATTTCAAGAATATTGTTAATTCTTCTCGGGTGCGCGTGCCATTTGGTATTGCTCAGATCGGAAAGGCTTTTCGCAACGAAATTACTCCGGGAAACTTTACTTTCCGAAGCATAGAGTTTGAGCAAATGGAGGTCCAGTTCTACATTAAGCCCGAGGAACGGGAGGGAGAACGATGGTTTGAATACTGGAAACAAAACAGAATGGATTGGTATCTGGGGCTGGGTATGAAAAAAGAAAACCTGCGGTTTCGCGATCACGCGCCAGATGAGATATCGCACTACGCAAAGGCTGCCACAGACATTGAGTATCATGCTCCTTTCGGATGGTCCGAGTTTATGGGAATTCATCACAGGGGCGACTGGGATCTCAAGCGCCACCAAGAATATTCGGGTGAAGATATGACCTATCGAGACCCCGACACGGGAGAGGAGTTTATTCCTTGGGATATTGAAACGTCAGCTGGAGTGGACAGATCTGTCTTGTTTCTTCTGATTGACGCCTATAGACAAGAGGAAAATCGTGTTGTGTTGGGTCTTCATCCGGCGTTAGCTCCCTTTCAGGTAGCGGTTTTTCCTCTTGTGCGGAACAACGAGATGATTGTAAAAAAAGCGCAAGAATTGTTTGGGATGCTTCAGCCCCGCTTTATGACAGATTGGGACGATCGAGGCAACGTGGGAAAGCGCTACTACGCGCAAGATGAGATTGGCACGCCATTCTGCGTAACGGTGGATCATCAATCGCTTGAGGATGGCACGGTGACAGTTCGTGACCGTGATACTATGTTACAAGACCGCGTAAAGATGGAAGAACTGCCTAAGTATTTACAAGAACGGATTTATGGTGAGTAAGAAAACGCTTCAAAACGGATTACGCGTTCTTGCTGTTCCTCGAGAGAACACAGAGTCTGTTACGGTGCTTGTTTTGGTTGGGGCTGGAGTTAAGCATGAAGAAAAGCGTATTTCGGGCGTCTCTCACTTTTTGGAACATATGCTATTTAAGGGAACAAAAAATCTTCCCACGCCACTCGCGGTAGCGGATGTAATTGACCGGGTTGGAGGGTCGTGCAACGCGTTTACAAGCGAAGAGCATACGGGATATTACGCAAAGGTGGATAGTAGACACACGGATCTGGCGCTAGAGTGGGTTGCTGACATTTTTTTGCGATCTACCTTTCCTTCTCCAGAAATGAAAAGAGAGAGGGGGGTGGTGATTGAAGAGATGCACATGCAACACGACGATCCAAAAGACTGGATCCATACGCTCTGGCATTCTCTCTTGTATGGCGATCAGCCCGCGGGATGGAACATTCTGGGAACAGAAGACAGTGTTCGTGGACTTTCCAGAAAAGATATCCTTTTGTATCAACAATCAATGTATGTACCTTCTGGCACGGTTGTGTGTGTGGCAGGGAAGGTGAGCGCTCCGGAAGTGTTTTCTAAAGTTGGAAAGCTTTTCAAAAGCATGGGATCTGCTCCTCTGGTGTCTCGCTCCAAAACAAAAGAACAGCAATACACTCCCGCGCTCTTTCTAGAACATAGAGAAACCGCGCAAACACATCTTGCTTTGGGTGTGCGTGGTTTTGCGTTGCACGATCCCCGTAGGTATGATCTTCTTCTTGCTGCCACCCTATTGGGAGGCATGATGAGCTCTCGGTTGTTTACGGAAATTCGAGAAAAACTTGGATTGGCCTACTCGGTGGGTACCGGAAATGAAATGGATACCGACTCGGGATTTTTTGTTACCATGGCGGGGGTAAAAAACGAGGGAGCCGAAAAGGCAATCAGAGTAATCTTAAGAGAGTATAAGCGCATGACAACAGAGCTTGTTTCCGCAAGTGATTTGCGCAAGATCAAAGAATATGAGATAGGGAAGACGACGCTCCAACTTGAATCATCGGGTTCTCTGGCGCAGTTTGTGGCTACTCAAGAACTTTTAGAAAAGCGTATCCTGACACCAGAAGAAGTGTATGATATGATACAACGTGTAACGGCAAGGAGCATTCAGCGAGTGGCCCGCGAGATTTTCCGTAATGAACGACTCAATCTTGCCATAATTGGACCCTTCCAAGACAAGAAACCATTTCAACGTATTCTTCACGTATGACAGAACAGCAAAGTGTTCTCGATATCTCTTGGGCAACAATTATAAAGCTGGCAATCGCAGCCCTTGTTCTCTATGTTCTTTTTCTTACCAAAGATATCTGGGTGTGGGTGGTGTTTGGTATCATTATTTCCGTTTTGTTTGATCCTGCCATCTCTTTTCTTCAGCGATTCCGAATCCCTCGAGGCATTGCGGCTGTTTGCGTCTACTTCCTCACCCTTGGTCTTATAGGATTTATGATACTGGCAACAGCTCCTTTCTTTGTTGCTGAAGGAAAACGCTTTATTCAGCTTGTCCCCGAATACCTCATCACTCTCTCTCCCTATCTACAGGGAGTTGGCGTAGCCGCGTTCAATGATATCCAAAGCATGATCGAAGTTTTGATTGGAGGAGTTGAGACCATGGCGACAAACGTTTTTAACGCTCTTTTCGCCCTATTTGGAGGGATTTTTGCTACCATATTCATTGTTTCTGTTGCAGTTTTTCTCTCTTTGGATGAGAAGGGTATTGAGCGGGCAATTCGCCTGCTTTTTCCCAAAAAACACGAGGCATTGGCGTTGGATGTGTGGGAGAAGTCCCAAAGTAAGGTCTCGGGATGGTTTGTTTCTCGCATTATTAGTTGCGCGTTTGTGGGAGGCGCTACCGCGGTAGCTCTTCTGGTTTTTAAGGTGCAGTATCCGTTTTCTCTTGGTCTGTTCTCGGGCGTGCTGAATTTTATTCCTTATGTTGGTCCTCTGGTTGCCGCTGTGTTTATAGGTATTATTGTGGCGTTAGAAGATCTAACCCGCGCAATGTTTGTTGTTATAGCCCTTGTGGTTATCCAGATGTTGGAAAATACTATCATAATTCCCTTGCTTTCCCGGAAGTTTGTGGGAATTTCTCCTGTTATTGTTATTATTGCTCTCGCGGTGGGAGGAAGTTTATGGGGCGCCATGGGAGCGATTCTTTCCATTCCCTTGGCAGGCATTATTGTATCCTTTTTTGGAGACTTCTTGCGTAAGCGCAAGGATCGGGAAGAGGTTCCTGTTGTGCTATGACCGGAACTCTCTTTGTGGTTGCCACTCCCATAGGGAATCTGGAAGACATATCTCCACGAGCCCTTCGAACACTTCAAGAGGTTGATGTTATTTTGTGCGAAGACACCAGAAAGACCAGCAAACTACTCTCACGGTATAGCATAGAGACATCTCTTTTAAGCTATCACCAGCACAGCCGAGAAGAGAAGATGAAGCGTGTTCTGACGCTTCTTCAAGAAGAAAAGAATGTTGCGTTGGTGACGGATTCCGGAACGCCGGGAATATCCGATCCGGGCAATGAGCTCATCTCGTTTCTTCTCTTTCAAGACACTTTTCTGCGAGTTATCCCTATCCCAGGTGCGTCTGCGGTTACGGCGCTTGCCTCTGTTTCGGGATTTCCCATGAACGCTTTTCTCTTTTTGGGATTCGCTCCTCACAAGAAAGGGAGAAAAACGTTCTTTAAGAAGGCAATGGAGTCTGAACACTCTGTCATTCTCTACGAATCTCCGCACCGCATTATAAAAACACTGCAAGAGATGAGAGAGATAGATGGAGAAAGGCAAATGGTGGTGGGCAGAGAGTTAACCAAACAATTTGAAACCATCTACCGGGGGAGTATTGACCAAGTTTTTGAGCAGGTACAGAAAGGTATAATAAAGGGTGAATTTGTTCTTGCCGTGCAAGGAGTATCATGAAGACATTTACCATTACAACCAGCATTGCCTATACAAACGCGAATCCGCACGTGGGGTTTGCGCTAGAACTTATTCAGGCGGATGTTTTGGCTCGTTCTCGTCGCCAAAAAGGAGATACGGTGTTTTTTTTAACAGGAACAGACGAACATGGGAGTAAAATCGCGAGAGCGGCAAATCTTGCTGGCAAAGATCCCCAGATTTTTGTAAACGAGATATCGGGCAAATTTCAAGAACTTTCTCAAGCGCTTTCAATCTCCAATAGTGCGTTTATCAGAACAACAGACAGAGAGAAACATTGGCCGGGCGTGCGTAAGCTTTTTATAAAATTGCAAGAAAATGGAGACATATATAAGAAAGAGTACGAGGGATTGTACTGCGCGGGGTGCGAAGCGTTTGTAACAGAAAAAGATCTACAAGACGGCTTGTGCCCTATACACAAAAAAGAGCCCGAGATGATCAAGGAAGAAAACTACTTCTTTCGACTTTCGCGGTATGGAGAAGAAATTGTACGCGCGTTAAGAGAGGGGAGAATGCGAATTGTTCCCGAACATAGAACAAATGAGGTTCTCAATTTCATTGAACAGGGGCTAGAAGATATTAGTTTTTCTCGATCAAAAGAAGCTCTTTCGTGGGGCATTCCCGTTCCCGGAGATGAAAGTCAGGTTCTATATGTTTGGGGAGACGCTCTTACAAACTATATTTCGGCTTTAGACTATGAGAACGAAGGAGAGAAATTCAAAACGTTCTGGCCGGCTGACGTGCAGTGTATTGGAAAAGACATATTAAGATTTCACGCTGTTATATGGCCTGCTATGCTCTTATCGGCCGGTGTGGATCTACCAAAAACCATATTTGTGCACGGTTTCTTAACTGTAGACGGACAAAAAATGTCAAAGTCTATTGGAAATGTCATTGATCCATTTGAGCTTGTAGAGAAGTATGGAGTTGACGCGGTGCGATACTTTTTTCTACGGGAAGTTCCTCCCACAGAAGACGGTGATTTCAGCTACCAGAAGTTTGAAGCAAGGTACAATGCCGATCTGGCGGGAGGATTGGGTAACCTGCTCTCTCGCGTGCTTACTATGGCAGAAAAGCAGGGGGTAAAAGCGAAAGGAGAGGTTAAAGATAAAGAAACCAAAGAGAAGGTAGAGCAAGTGCGAGAGGCTGTAGACATAGCCCTTAATGACTTTCGATTTCACGACGCGCTTGCGGTTATTTGGGAACTTGTAACTCACGCGGATCGTCTTGTGGATCGCGAACGTCCATGGGAGGGCAAAGAGGGATCCAGTACCGTTCTTGCAGATCTTCTTCTGGTGCTAAAAGAGCTTTCAGATATGCTTGGTCCCTTTCTGCCACAAGCATCGCAAGAAATTCAAGAACAGCTTGCGGGGAAAAAACGAAAATCTCTCTTCTCTCGTATTGCATAACCTATGGCCATTGTTGCATTCCAGGGAGAACACGGAGCATACTCGGAAGAAGCGGCATTCGCTTTTTTTGGGAAAGGCATAATAACTCTGCCTTGTCGTTCGTTTGTGGATATATTTCACGCCGTAAAAAACGGAGAAGCTTCCAACAGCATGCTACCCGTGGAGAACTCTATTGAGGGCAGCGTGGGGTCGGCTCTTGACCTGCTCTCAAAAGAGCCATGTGTTGTTGAGGGAGAGTACAAACTTCCTGTTCACCACTGTCTTATATCTCATCCGGGCGCAACGCTCTTGGATATCAAGGAGGTGTACTCGCATCCCCAGGCGCTGGGGCAGTGCCGAGAGTTTTTAGAACAGAACAAATGGGATATGATTCCGTTTTATGACACGGCAGGGTCTGTTCGCATGATCAAGGAGGAAAATAAAAAGAACGGGGCTGGCATTGCATCCGCGCTCGCGGCAGAGATTTATGGTATGGAGGTGCTTGCCCAAAATATCGAGACGGAAAATACCAATACAACACGCTTTTTGGTGTTGGGCACGCAAGAACCCAAACCAACGGGAAAAGACAAGACCTCAATTGTGTTTCGTACCAAGCACCAGCCAGGCGCGTTACTTTGTGTTTTACAAGCGTTTGCAAAAGAACAGATAAACCTTACCAAGCTGGAATCCCGCCCCATTCCCAAAGAACCTTGGACCTACATGTTCTTTCTTGACTGCGAAGGCCACAAAGACGACCAAAACGTTCAACAGGCGCTCTCCGAAGCTAAATTGCATACACTGGAATTCCGCGTAATCGGTTCCTATCCCCAACACCCCTAAAAATCCTTGATAATAAGGCATAGCTCAAAAGCTTGACAGAAAGCTTGAGGATTTGCTACCATCACAAACATATGAATCGTGAATTAGCAAGAACAACTTATTCCTTTAGCTTTTGGTTTACCGGCCCTGGCGAAGGGAAGGATTTTGTTTATGCTAATCTAGTGTAGAAACAGACACGCAATACAACTCCAGCCCTTCGCCAGAAGGGCTGGTTTTTTATTGTTCTTTGGAGGGGGGTTCTGATCACGAATCATGAATCACGAATCATGAATCAGGATTCCCCTCCAGAGAGAAACTCTCTGGGATAGCACATTCAAAAGGAGGAGACAAGATGATCGTTCACATGGAAGTCGGGGTTGGAGAAGCCGATCAAAGGACTCAAGGTGTTCAGGTGACTGCAGAGCGATATGGACTCAAGACGGATGTACGAGTCAAGCAGGGAACGGAGCACGTAGCTACACTTGTATACCTTTTAGACGGGGAAGCGCAGGCATGTACAGTGGGAGAGTTTGTGTTTAGTCAAATGGCTGGTGTTGCGAATGTTGTGCGCGTGACGCCGAGCAGGGTAAGCATGGTGGCAAATGGAACCTACCATCGAGTGAGGATTGGATCCGCGGAGATCGGGAAAGAGCTACCGTGTCAGGTTGTGGCCGGTCCCTGCGTTGTCGACAGGAATATCGACGAGATGGTGGCAGAACTCGCGCGGCAAGGGGTCGATATGATTCGCGGAGGTTGTTGGAAACCAAGATCTAGCCCTTACTCGTTCCCTGGGTTTGGCAAGAGTGCTGTCGGGTGGCTTCTAGAGGCTGCTCGTCGTCACAACATCTCCGCGGTGTTTACCGAGGTTATGGATGAAACCCATATTCAGGATATTCGATCCATCAAAGAAGAGGTTGGATATGGGGGAGATGTTGTGCTGTGGGTTGGAGCCCGCACCTACAACCTCAATCTGTTCTCAAAGCTTGGACGTCAGAAAGAGTTTCCGGTCATGGTGAAGAACCCTCTTCGCGCCGAGAGCGTAGAGGAAATGGCTCGGGTTGCGGAGTTTATCCTTGCAGGAGAGTTACACTTTGACGAGAATGGAGTCCTTATCAAGGATCAGAGCCTAATTGCGGGGAATGACCGCCTCCTGCTTTGTTGCAGGGGTGTGGAACATCGTGACCCTAAGAGCCCGTATAGATTCTTGCCTCACCACCACTGGATTGAAGTGGCAGGAAACTCCTACTGGACTCCTGTGGGATTTGATCCGAGTCATTCTGCAGGGACCATGCGGAATGACTTTGTACTTCGTAATTTGCAAGATGGTCTTCGTTATAATCCGGCGTTTGCAATGATTGAGGTTGGGTATCCAACC
>JAUYLB010000025.1 GCA_030699785.1 bacterium | reverse complement strand
AGGACTCACTCCCTCATCTGTGAAAAAACGTCTCAAGATGAAGGCGTTTGCAGCAAAAGTAAGTCGTGAAGATATTACCCTTGGCATACAAGAACTAGACATTGACGAAGACAAGCACATAGCCCGCGTTATAGAAGCTTTGCAAAATGCTGCAAAGGTATTGGGGCTATAGCCCCATTTTCTCGCTTATTTTTTGCATTGCAAGGTACGCAAACCATCCTATGAGTGTGCCGGCAATAATTCCGGCAATAATGTCGAGGGGCCAGTGGATTCCCGCCATAACGCGAGCTGTCCCAACAAATAAAGCAAGGAGAAAAAATATCGCTCCGGCTTTTTTGTTTACAAGAAATACCACCATAGCTAAAGCGCCAAAGAATGCCGCGTGTCCAGAAGGAAACGAGGCCGTTGCTTCATGAACTACAAGAGGATTTATGTTTTCAAGAACGACAAAGGGGCGAGGAGAATTAACAAACAGGCGGATAAGATCTACTAACACATACCGCACAAAGAATCCCGCCCCCAGGCCTGTTCCCAGAAGTAAAAAGGATTTTTTGTAATGTTCCCTTTTGAAAAACACAAAGGCAACAAACAATAGGATAATGGCATATGGAAGCAAGTCCGACCCCGCAACGGCAAATACTGCCATTGCAGGATATTTCAACGCAAGAGAATGGAGGAAGAGAAAAAGCATTTCATTCATATTGAGGCAAGTGTAACTAAGTTTTCCAGCAAGCAGGCAACGGTCATGGGCCCCACTCCTCCAGGAACAGGAGTAATCACAGATGCTATTTTCTCTACGCTCTTGAAGTCTACATCTCCTCCGTAAGAACCGGCTTCTTCTGATGTTCCCGCGTCTATTACCACAGCCCCTTTTTTGATCATTTTTCCAGTCAATATACCCGAAGCCCCCGTTCCCGAAATAACAACGTCAGCCTTCTTGGTAATAGCCGATATATCCTTTGCGCTTTTCTGCATAACATGTACCGTGGCTCCCTGCCGAACAAGCCAAAGCATAAGAGGAAGTCCCACCAGCCTTCCGGCCCCTATAAGAGCGACCTCGGCTCCTTTTAGGTTCACACCGGCCTTGCGCAATATATTGGCAATTGCTCCCACAGTTGGAGGAAGAATAGAAAGAACCCCAAGCGCGAATTTTCCAAACGCAAGAGACGAAAGCACATCCACATCTTTTTCCAGTGGAATCTCGTCAAGCACTTCTTGCGCTTGTACCGCCTTGGGAAGAGGGAGTTGAACAATAATACCTTGCACATTTTTGTCTTGAGCAAGCTTTCTCACGGCCTCTCTTGCTTTTTTTGTGGAAACCGACGCCAAGAGAGAAACAAGAGAGACGTTAATACCCAGAGAGGTTGCAGCCTCAATCTTGCTGCGTACGTATCTAGCAGATACGGCGTTCTCCCCCACTTGCACAATGGCAAGACAAAGCTTTCTTACAGAAGCCTTCTTTTTTACGTTCTTGAAAATATCCTCCGCTAGCGCGTGACCAGATAGAATAATAGCCATAGTTACGCGGAAAAAAGAGGATATTTTGAACAGAACGCTTTTACTTCTTTTCTCACCTTTTCGGCTTGTGAGGGATCTAAAAGAACACGGTTCATCCAGTCGGCAATCTTTTCCATATCTTTTTCTTTCATACCTCTGGTAGTCACGCTTGGCGTGCCGATTCGTAGTCCCGAAGGGTCAAACGGTTTTCTGGTGTCGAACGGAATGACGTTTCTATTTGTAACAATTCCCGCTTGTTCCAATAGATCTTGTGCTGGCTTTCCTGACACTCCTTTTGACGTAAGATCAATAAGGATAAGATGGTTCTCTGTGCCCCCCGAAACCAAACTGAATCCCCTGGCTTTGAGTGCTCGAGCAAGAGCCTTTGCGTTCTTCACCACCTGTGAAGCGTACATGCGAAACTTTGCCGATTGAGCTTCTTTTACCGCAACCCCTATAGCCGCAATGGTATGGTTGTGAGGTCCTCCCTGCAGACCGGGAAAAACCTTGGGAAATATCTTTTTTCTTAGTTCTTCTCTGCAAATAATCATGGCTCCTCTGGGACCCCGCAGGGTCTTGTGTGTGGTACTTGTAACAATATCGGCATGAGGAAAAGGACTTGGATGAACCTTCCCAATAATCAGTCCCGTTACATGGGACGTGTCGGCAAGAAGGAGGGCCCCAACCTCTCTGGCAATCTTTCCAAACTTGGCAAAATCAAGCTTGCCGGGATACGAGCTGTGCCCCGCAATAATCAATTTTGGTTTTACCTTCTTTGCCTGACGTAAAATTTCTTCGTAATTTATCTTTTTTGTTTTTTGGTCAACCAGGTAGTGAACAATACGAAAATCTATGCCACTTAAACTCACGGGAGAACCATGCGTTAAGTGCCCCCCATGCCCCAGATCAAGAGAAAGAATGGTATCTCCAGGATTGAGAATGCCCCGAAGCACCGCGTAGTTCGCGGGACTCCCCGAGTAGGGCTGCACATTTACCGCCCAGTCGGTTTCTTTGAGTCCAAATACTTTCCGAACGCGATTCTCTACCTCTTCTTCTAGTTCGTCTACCACTTCCATGCCTCCGTAATAGCGCTTTAGGGGCCTACCTTCCGAGTACTTTGCCACAAATATGGATCCTAGCGCTTCCCGAACCGCGGGAGAACAGTAATTCTCTGAAGGAATGAGAGCCAAAGTTTCTTTTTGTCGCTTCTCTTCTTTGCCAATAAGACGCGCCATCTCTTTGTCTTGTTGTTGTATTTTTGATGCCATAGGAAAAATATAAAGGTAATATTATTATTTTGAATTACGAAACTCGTGTGAAGGATACGCTTTTGGAGGGACTTTCGGAGCGCGATGGCGCGAGAAGGAGACAAAAATTCAGCAGGATTTTATGTTGTGCCCTCCAAAAGCGTATCCGAGCAAAGAGTTTCATCATTCAAAGTAATGAAGAAACAGCATGGGAGATTGTCAGATCATACCTCTTTATTGTGATATACTCTTGCCTTTGGCGCAACCTTGCCTCCGGGACCAACCAGCAGAGCAGGCCCCAGGGTGGCTCCCTCCTCAATGTGAGTCCCGGCTCCCAGCGCCACTCCAAACCTATCTCGCTTTACAACGGCAACCTTATGAGAAATATTCACGATAAGGCCATGGGATTTCTCGCTCTCTACCAGCACGTTATCCTGAAGAACACACCCCTCCCCTATAACGGAGTCTTGTAGCATGCAGTTTTTCCCAATTGTAGAATTCTTCCAAACAGCAGATCGCCGTATGATACTTCCTTCGCCCATCGTAACACCTTCTTCTAGCGACACAGGACCCTCAATAATACATCCCTTCCCCACCTGACAACCAGGTCCAATGTAGCACGGGCCGGTTATCTGGCACCCCTCTTCAACGCGCGCAGTCTTGTGTATGAGCGATCCTTGGTGATGCATAAAGAACGGCATGGCATCCAGATAGCTCCAAGCATACGACATGGGCTTCCAGAAAGAAGCTTGGATGAAGTGAAGATCGCTTGTCTGCGCGAGTGACCGTATATAATCGGTAAGCTCTTCTTCTCCTCGAGACGAGATGCCTGTTTGCTTTTCAAATATATATTTTGGAACATGGTACATGCCAATGTTTGCGAGAGAAGAAGGAGGAACTTCTGGCTTTTCTATAATATCTGCCACAAGAGTGCCCGCTGGGACAATAACGCCAAACTCTCGAGGGTTTTCTACTTCAAGAGCGACAAGTGACGGAAACACATTCTTGCAAGCAATCATGTCTTCTTTTGCATAAAGATCGTCTCCATAGAGCACCAAGAAGCGTTCGGGAAGGATTGGCAAAGCGCAACGCAACGCGGCTCCTGTTCCTCCCGGATTCTCTTGCACAACATATCGCACCTTTAGCCCTACAATGGGAAAATCTTTTAATCTTACTTCAATGTCTTTCTCAATCCCTTGTACAATAACTGCGTCTTGTATGCCCGCGTCCCGCAACAGAGAAAGTGTGTACCAGAGAAGGGGTTTGCCCATAAGAGGACTAAGTCCCTTGTGAACTCCATTGAGTGGCCAGAAGCGCGAAGAAGCTCCAGCGGCAAGGATAACCGCGGTTGTTGTCTGAATAGTATTCATAGAAGAGATAGGATTGTTTTGCCAAGCGCAACGGAGTCATGCCGAATGAGTGTTCGTTTGATGGGATCTTTTTTAGAAAGAGAAGGAATCTTCTTAGAAACCAGGTTTCTTCCCACAAATCTGCTATCCATATATTCTTTCTTGAACTCCACAAGCCCTTCTCCTTTCCTGGCATACCTGACAAGAAGATGGGTATCGGGCTTCTTGCTGTTGTAAATAATATGGTTAAATGAACATCCAACATATGCTTCAATCTCACGGGCATAGTCATGTGCCTGCCACCCGTCGGTGTGCCCTTTCTTTGTCATAAGACTGCAAACATACACTTTGCGAGCTCTGCTTTTGCATATGGCTTCCGGCAGTCCCCGCACAAGAAAATTTGGCACAAGGCTAGAGTAAAAACTTCCCGGACCAACAACAATCATATCGGCTTCTTGAATCGCCCGAAGCGCGAGAGGATTGACTTGTCCGCTTGGTTTAAGCCTAATGCTCCGAATATTTTCTTGTATGCTCGCAAGATCCAGATTATGCTCGCCGTTTATAACTTTTCCGTTCTGTAGCTTCACAGAAAGTCGCACCTGGTCAAGAGTTGCCGGAATGACTCTTCCTTCAAGCAGAAGAATCTCCGAAGCCTTTTCCACCGCCTTATCAAAACTCCCTGTTACTTTCTCCAAAGCAGAAAGCAAAATATTTCCAAACGCGTGCCCTTTGAGCCCACCGTTTTGGAACCGATAGTTCATAAGCTTTCGCATGAGCAGGTCAGACTGCGAGAGCGCAACCAGACATTGTCTCACGTCTCCCGGAGGGAGAACTCCAAGCTCATCTCGCAACACCCCCGTGGACCCTCCGTCGTCTGCCATGGTAACAATGGCAGAAAGGTTGAGCGGATACCGTTTTAATCCAGACAACACGGTATACGTTCCTGTTCCTCCTCCAATAACAACAATGCGTTTGTCTGCTACAGGCTTGGCATTATGCAATGTCATGAGTTTACACAACAATATTCACAAGACGATCAGGAATCACAACCACATCTTTTATCTCTTTTCCATGAATCCATTTTGCCACTTTCTCGTGACGCAATGCCAAATCTCTTAATTTTTCTTTTGCAGTGCCGGGAGATACTTCTAGAACAGCTCGCACTTTGCCACTTACCTGCACGGGAACACGCGCAACGCTCTCTAAGAGCAGTTCTTCTTTGTATGTGGGGAATAATTGGTTATGTATGCTTCCCCCTTCTCCAATTCTCTCCCATATCTCTTCTGTAATAAATGGGCAGAAAGGAGCAAGCAAAAGAAGAAATGTCTTGTATGCCTCTTTAGAGACGCTCTCTCTGCTATCCAGATCATTCGCACAGACCATAAGTTGGCTAATGGCCGTGTTGAGCTTTAGCTCCTCTATATCTTCTCCAACCTTCTTAATTGACTGGTGAAGAACCGTCTCTTTATGCGATCCTTCTTTCACTATCTTGTTTTGCAGACGCCACGCGCGTTCCAAGAAACGGCGTACTCCCGCGATGTTCTGCGTGTTCCATGCTTTTGCTTCTGCCAAAGGACCCATAAACATTTCATAGAGACGAAGAGAATCCGCCCCAAACTGTTCCACAATAGTGTCGGGATTCACAACATTACCCAGAGACTTGGACATTTTACGCCCATCCTCTGCCTGGATCATGCCCTGGTGGCGAAGCCTAAGAAACGGTTCGTTAAACGAAATGTATCCAAACCGATGAAGTACTTTTGTAAAAAATCTGGCATACATAAGGTGCAAGACCGTATGTTCGGCTCCTCCCACATACAAGTCTACCGGAAGCAGTTTCTCTATAAGCTCTTTTGAGGCAAACTCTTTGTTGTTTCTAGGATCTACAAATCGAAAGTAGTACCAAGAAGAACAGACAAACGTATCCATGGTGTCTACCTCTGGAGTCCATCCTTTGCCAAAGATATGTTCCACGCGCAAAAACAGCTCTTTGGATTGAGCGAGTGGAGAAGTACCCGTGGGCTTGAACTCTACGTCCGTTGGAAGTAACCAAGGAAGGTGCTCTTCTGGAATGGCGTGTGGATTGCCTTTGGGGTCGTACACAATGGGAATGGGAGCTCCCCAGTAGCGCTGGCGAGAAATGAGCCAGTCTCGTAGCTTGGTTGTTATTTTCATCTCACCCCCAACGAATTCCGTAATTTTCTGTTTTGCTTCTCCTGACTTTATCCCATCAAATTGCCCCGATCCTACAAGATATCCAAAACCCGTGTAGGCCTCCTTTAGAATAGGGCAGGTTGGTTCGGGATATCTGTCGCAAATTACCTGCCTAATGGGAAGGCCGAATTTTTGAGCAAACTCCCAGTCGCGCTGATCGTGCGCGGGAACTGCCATAATAGCTCCCGTGCCGTAGTGAGCTAACACATAATCGGCAACAAACACGGGAATTTCTTCTTTGTTCCCGGGGTTTATCGCCTTGATTCCCTTGAGTTCCACTCCTGTTTTTTCCTTGGTTTCTGTTGTCCGTTCCAACTCCGTTTTCTCTCGGGATTTCGCGATGTACTTCTCCACCTCCTCCCAGTTTGTGATTTGTGGCTTGAGGTTTGAGATTAGTTCATGCTCGGGAGCCACAACCATGTATGTCGCTCCAAATAATGTATCAGCCCGTGTTGTGAACACGGGAATTTCGAATTTCGAATTTCGAATTTTAAATTTTAAAACTGCGCCAGCTGAACGACCAATCCAGTTGCGCTGATTCAGCACGGTGGATTCGGGCCAATCAACTTCTTTTAGATCGTCAACAAGCTCGTTTGAAAAATCCGTGATCTTGAAAAACCACTGGTCCAAATCTTTCTGCGAGACCTTGGTGCCACACCTCTCGCAGGCTCCCTGCACCACTTGCTCATTTGCCAGTACTGTCTGACAAGAAGAGCACCAGTTTACATTTGCTTTTGCTTTGTATGCCAGCCCGTTTTTGTAAAGCAAGAGAAAAAACCACTGTGTCCATTTATAGTACTCGGGTGTATGAGTGCCAATCTCCCGATCCCAGTCATACGAAAATCCCAAGCGCTTGATCTGCCTGCGAAATGTTTTGATTGCCTCCTCCGTTGTTTCGCGAGGATGAATACCAGTTTTAATGGCATAGTTTTCGGCCGGTAAACCAAAGGCGTCCCACCCCATAGGGTGAAGAACATTGCACCCCTTCATGCGCTTGAAGCGACTGTAAATATCTGTTGCCGTATACCCTTCTACGTGTCCCACGTGCAGACCAGAACCCGAGGGATAGGGGAACATATCCAGAACGTAAAGTTTAGAGCCCTGCCTCTTTTGAGTGGCATTAATCCTCTGCTCTTCCCATATCTTCTGCCACTTTTCCTCTATATGTTTTGGGTTGTATTTCTCTTCCATATGCCCCTCGTTATACCCCGATTTTCCCCTTCTGTCCATTCTTGCGGCTTTCATGAAAATCGCCTAGGATGACCCTACAATGACCATTTCGAAGTTTAGAGATACCATTCTCTCTTGGTACAAGAAGAACAAAAGATCTCTCCCGTGGAGAAAAACAAGGGATCCTTATCGCATCCTTGTTTCGGAGATCATGCTCCAACAAACGCAGGTTTTGCGCGTTCTTCCAAAATACAAAGAATTTCTTAAGGCCTTTCCTACCGTACAAGATTTGGCAACAGCTCATGACAAAACACTCCTTGCCGTTTGGCAGGGTATGGGCTATTGGAGAAGGGCTCTCTTTCTTAAAAAGACAGCGCAACTGATTACTGAAACATATAGGGGAGAGATTCCCTCTTCTCTGCAAGAGCTTATGAAGCTTCCCGGCGTTGGTCCCTATACCGCGGGCGCCGTTGCCTGCTTTGCGTTTAATAGTTCTGAAGCGTTTATTGATACGAATATCCGCCGAGTATACCTGCACTTCTTCTTCCCTCTTAAAGAAAAGGTTTCCGACAAGGAGATTCTCCCTCTTGCCCAGCAGGCAATTACCGCACTCCCTTCACCTATAACGCCAAAGGAGTGGCATAGCGCCCTTTTTGATTACGGATCTCTTGTTATAAAAGACAGATCTGTAAATAAGCGAAGTTTGCACTACGCCAAGCAGAGCGAATTTGAGGGATCATTGCGCTTCTTTCGGGCCAAGGTATTGCGGTTTGTACTCAACGCGCCAGACCAAAAAGCATCTCTATTTCGCATCGGCCGCATGCTTAAAGAAGAAGAAACACCCTATGATCCTCAAAGCATCTTAGGCTCTCTTGTAAAAGATGGCCTCCTTAAAAAACACCATTCCACCTACTCCCTCTAAACCTTGCCTAAACCTTGCCTCCGGCAAGTTATCCACAGCTTGCCGTCCACAGCTTGCCGGAGGCAAGGTTTTCAAGCAAGCTATATATTAAAGAGAGTTTTTGCGTTGTGGGTTGTTTGAGAAGCAATTTCGTCAAAAGTAATGCCTTTAATACGTGCCACTTCTTCTGCTACATAACGCACAAAGAGAGGTTCGTTTCGCTCAACTGGAACAGAACCCGCCTTCGTTAAAACTTCGGCGGGCACGGCAAGATATGGAGCGTCTGTTTCTACTACAATACGATCCAGAGGCACAGAAGAGATGACTTGACTAAAATCGGGAAGAGAGGGTCTATCCTTGAATATAATACCGTTAAATCCAACATACAGCCCCATTTGCAAAAAGCGATACGCCTGCTCTACTGTTCCCGTAAAACTGTGCACAACCCCTCGCACGCTTCCTTTGTATTCTAAAAGTAGATCAGCAAGACTGTCTAAAGCTCCTCTGCAGTGAAATATAACAGGGAGGTCAAGCTCTTGGGCGAGCTTGATGTGCTCTCGTAGTACTTCTTTCTGTTTTTCTTTTGCTTCTCTACGTTCTGATTTTCTTTTGGGAAGCCCAAACGAATCTAGCCCGCACTCTCCTATGGCAACAACCTTCTTGCTACTTTTTGCTAAAGACGCGTAGAAAGAAGAATCAAATTCTTCTGCTCTTGTTTCAAACTCCATCCAATCCTGCGCCTTGGTTTCTTCCATCTGCACTTCGCTTGCTTTTACATTGCGCTGAACAAGGTGTACGGGGTGCAGTCCCACAGCCGCGTACACCCCCTTGGGGTATGCTTCTGCTATGCGCACCGCGCGTTGCGATGTTGTGCGTTGGGAGCTCGGTAGAATCATCCAAACATCTTGCTTGAGCGTGTTTTGTATAACCTTGTCGGCGTCGTCTTTAAACGCGCGAAAGTTTATGTGTGTGTGGGTATCTATGAGCATACGTATAATCTAGCTGATTTATTCCAAAACAACAACGGGATACCCTAAGGTATCCCGATTATTTTTGGGTGAGGAGTTTTTTTGGGTCGGTCTCCCCGTCCGACCAAGGGTGCATGACAATCTCCCCCTTTAAAGTACTCTGCAGAGCTCTCCTCTCTTTATTTAAATTTTTTATCTTTCTCTAAAGAGCTCCGCCAGAAATTGCCATGCCATAGCATCTTCTGGCGATTCTCTTTTCATGCAAAACCCCCGCTTATTTGGCGGGGGTTCCGATTGCTTTGCTTGTAGTCTTTCTTTAAGCTTTATTGCCTCGTGGAACCCCCGTTGCCCCGCACGCAAAAACCGTCGCTTTAGGGGCGATGGATACGCGTACCTGCATGTTTCGGGATGAACCAAGATTCATTGATTGCATTATACACAAAGTAAAAAAAATGTGCAAATAAATTGGAGCAGACACTATAGCGCCTGCTCCTATCTTAAACCCGACTGACTAAACAGCCAGGGATTATTTTTGATGGGAGGTGTAAATCCTCCCGCAACCGGGGCGGGAATGGTCATATACAAACCATATCCCACCCCCTTCTGAATGAGCTACCGATGAGGACGAACTGTCCCCGTCCCCTCCCGCGCCTTCGCGCGACATGGATCGATACTATCAAGATTGTCAGAAAGCCCCTGGCACGTATTGCCCTGGTGGCTTTCCCTCCCTTCTTGCTGGAGAAGACGCCTCCGGGCGCGATCTTCTTCCATGGCAACCTGGAACAGCTCCGGATTGCCAATCGGATCGACTTCTTCTGGACCTACTCCCCCCAATAAAATGTCCCACAGTGTCAACACAAAACCCAACTCCCCTCTAAAAATGTAAGGAACTGTGAAACCTTGGTCCCCGACGCCCACATTGTGGTGTGGGTTTTAGGAACCGTGCCAGGATTAGATTTCCCAGCACCCAAATTCAGGTGATGTCCTGATCTGGAGAGTAAAGAAGAAAATAACCTTCTTCATTCTTCAAACCATGACTTTTTGTGTGGCATCCAGAAAAACGAAAGACCCCCCGAGTTGGGAGGTCTAATGCGATAAGTCTGTTTCTGTTTACGAACTACGCATATGATACTCCCAACCCCTTGAGGGTGTTAATCAACAAGCCGACTACCAACGTAATGGTTGGAGATGCAATCGCCTTTTGATTGTTGGGATTCACGTAACTCATAAGTATACTGCCTTTATAATCCAAGCCAAATATTTTGTCAATAGTTGAGAAAAAAATAGAGGCGGAGATCCCAAAGGATTCCGCCTCTTGCTGGTTGACGAAAAAAAGAACTGAGAGAGCTAATCTGGTAGCGTTAATCCCCCCTATCACTCAGCGAGAGGGTGTGGTGCTTCAGATTATGGCCCACAACAATATCCAGGGCCTCGGACAAGCGATCGAGCGGGATTGCCTGTTCTGCATCGCACAACGGTCTGCGGGAATCTCTGGTTGGATACCCAACCTCAATCATTGCAAACGCCGGATTATAACGAAGACCATCTTGCAAATTACGAAGTACAAAGTCATTCCGCATGGTCCCTGCAGAATGACTCGGATCAAATCCCACAGGAGTCCAGTAGGAGTTTCC
>JAUYLB010000005.1 GCA_030699785.1 bacterium | reverse complement strand
ATTCAGGGAACCCAAGCCGATCTTATAAAAATGGCAATGGTGCGAATAGGGGAAGAGGTGCTGGAAAAGAGCGCAGACATTCGGCTTCTTCTGCAAATTCATGATGAACTTTTGTTTGAAGTAAGAGATTGGGAGGTTGATCGTATTCTTCCGGTCATTACAAATATTATGACAGACAAGAGCCTGTTGTTGGTTCCCATTGAGGTACACGTCTCAAGAGGGGTGAACTGGGGTGAGATGGAAAAGGGTTAGAATTTCATATATACTAAACATATGAACATCACCCAAGCGGAAGTCGATCGTCTTAATAGTATAGAGGGACGTGTGAGGGGAACGGTTTTTCAAACGGACGCTGCCTACATCAAGGGAATAAAAGGAGAGGGCGGGCTTTCTCTTGTGGAGCAAAAAATACAAGAGTGGGGTTGCGCCATTTCCTACTCATCCATAAAGGCTTCCGATTGGTTTCCTGTTGGATGTCGAGCTCTCTCTATCCTTTCCGCCCAAGAAGTTTTTTCTTGGGATGAAGAAGATGTGCGCAAAATGGGATATGCGGCTCCCGCACATTCCTTTGTGGTAAAGATGCTCATGAAGTACTTTTTAAGCATTCAGCAGACATATAAGCAGAGTGCTCAATACTGGCCCGCTCACTATACCATTGGAAAGTTAGAGACGCCGGAGTTTAATGAAAAAGAGCAGTACATGATTATTCGACTTAAAGATTTTTCCGTTCATCCGGTTTTGTGCGCGTATTTCAAGGGATATTTTCTACGGCTTACGGAGATTGCTTCTCCATATCAAGATCTGCGAGTAGAAGAGCGCTCCTGCGCGTTTCAAGATGGGAAAGATCATGAGTTCTTCCTGCGCTGGGAGAAGTAGCATGTCTTGAATCATCTAATGTAAAATAATGTATGCCCCAAAAAAAGAAACCAGGCGACCCAGAGAGAGCTCCTTTAGATCTTGAGACACTAGAAAACTACGTGCGAGATCTATGGCGTTTTCTTCCGCTTCCTCTCTGTTCCTTTAATCCCATGCACAAAGCGCTTGACGCGAATGCGGCTCTTGCCTCGCTAAGCTTATACAAAGAGGATGAGTTTGTGGGGCAACATCTCTCTGTTTTTTTCCCTAAAGACAAAAACCCAAAGAACATGGCCTCTCTTGTTCTAGAGAAAGAAAGCGCCACTCAAGAAACGAACCTGCAAACAAAAGATGGAAAGCTTATTCCCGTCAACATATACTCCCAACTTCGAAAAGACGAGAAGGGAGAGACCATTGGGTACTTCTTGGGAATTGTAGACATGACCAAGGAGAGGGAGTTTAAGCAAGAGATGGAAGAACGCGTTCGTCAACAAACAAGACAGTTAGAAGAAAAGGTGGGAGAGCTTGAGCGATTCCAGAAGATTGCGGTAGGGAGAGAGCTCAAAATGGTTGAGCTTAAAGAGATGGTAGAAAAAGCAGAAAAAAACCTTCAACAATGTCAGAAATTCAACCAAAAGAATTAACAAGAGAAGACGCCCAAAAGATTATGGAGTCTCCGGGAGAAGTTCGAGGTGTTTCTATTAAGCCGAACTGGGAATTTCTCTTTGAAAAACAAGGGGACAAAGCCAATGTTTTGGAGAAAGAGTTTGAGCGCGTAGGATATCCGTTTCCGTTTAAAGATATCCGTCCCATGAAATTCTATCCCATTGGGTACGACATGCTCTTCTTTGCTCTTTCAAAGAGAGTACTCAATCTTTCCAATCAAGATTTTTTTGACATGGGCGTGTATGGCGCAAAAACATCCTTTTTCTTAAAAGTCGCGCTACGCTATTTTGTTTCTCCGTCCGACGTACTTAAACAAGCTCCTTCCCTTTGGAAAAAATACTATACTATCGGGAGCATCTCCGTAGTGGAAGAGGATATACAAAATCATCGTATTGTATTCTACTTATTGGATTTTTCGGGGCCATACGAACGGAGCTTCTGCCACAATTTTCGAGCATACCTTGCCACCATTTTGCACTTAGTTTTGGGAGTGCGGACTGTATGCGAAGAAACAAAATGTTCGTTTGAGGGAGGCTCACATCATGAGTTTGTCATAACATGGTAAAGTATCTTACTTGAGACGCATATGAATAGCATAGATGCTATACAGGAGGCCCAAAGAAAGGCGAGTGTGTTTATGGAGACGCAAGGAGACATTAGGGGACTTTCTCTTGTTGCAGATTACCAATATATAAAGTACAGGCTGGGAGACGAGGGAGTGAAGCGCGTGGAAAATGAGATGGAAACGTTGGGGTATCCCCTGCCGTTGGCAAAAATAAAGCAGATGGAGTTTTATCCTATTGGATATGCGGGAGTCATTGAACTTGCCATTGAACGCTCGCTCGGGTTTACCATGGAAGACTATTACGAGATGGGAAGGTATGCCCCCAAGAGCTCTATTATTCTCAAGGTCATGTTGAAATATCTTTCGTCTTTGGATTCTGCTATGGCGCAGGTTTCGATTATTTGGAGAAAATACTACACAATTGGGAACCTGGAGCCGTATGAGATTAATAAAGAGGATCGGAGGATTATTTTTCGACTCACGAAGTATGAAATTGCTCCCTCTACATGTGAAGTTATTCGTGGGTATCTTTCTCAAGTTACTCAAATGGTCTTAAATAAGCCTGTGCGCGCGGAAGAGCGCGCCTGCACGTTTAAAGGAGATTTATATCATGAATTTGTTCTGACATGGTAGAAGACACTTCCAACAATAAAGGAGTAAAGATTCAGGTGTTGCTGGAAGACATTGGGCTACTGGAGCGCTACATTCAGGAGCTTTCCACTTTCTTTCCTCTTCCCCTGTGCTTCGTTAGTCCCATAGGCGTTATTTTGGAGGTGAACCCTGCTCTTGAAGAGATCTTTGGGTATAAGTTTCACGAACTTATAGGAGAGCCGTTAGAGAAGATTTTTAGTAAAGAACAGGCGAACGCGCTCCTTGCCGAGACAATGAAGCAAGGTGGGGTAAAAAATTGGGAGATGCCGATACGATCAAAACTGGGAAAAGAGATGATTGTTGGGGTATATACTCAATCTCGCACGGACGAAGCCAGAAACTTTCTCGGACTCTTTCTTGGATTGTTTGATCTTACCGATCTTAAGAAAGCGAATATTACCTCTCAAAAGATTACACAGACGCTGCAAGAAGAGCGGCAAGACCTGAAGAACGCGCAGAAGGCTCTCATGAACATGTTAGAAGATACTGATGAGGAGCGAGAGCGCGCGGAAGAAGAGCGTAATACAACCCAACTGATTATCCAGAATTTTTCGGATGGATTATTATTGGTAGGAGAAACCGGAAGAGTAGAACTTATGAATCCGGAGGCGGAAACACTATTGGGAATCATGGGGCAGGACGGCGTGGGAAAAGAACTTTCCTTTGTATTTCCACAACTTACCAATCTTTCAGACATGAAAGGTTCATTGTTTCGTGTGGAAGTAAAACTGCAAGATCCTCGCGTTGTTGAAGTTACAACCATTTCCATGCAAGCGAGAGGAGACGCGCAAGGGATGCTGGTGGTTCTGCATGATATTACAAGAGAAAAGCAGATTGAACAGATGAAAACAGAGTTTGTTTCCTTGGCGGCTCATCAGCTTCGTACTCCATTGTCCGCAATTAAATGGACAATAAATATGATGCTAAACAAGGATCTGGGACCAATCACAGATGACCAGGAAAATTTTTTAGGGAAAATGTACAACTCCAATGAGCGTATGATTAGCCTTATAAACGATTTGCTGGATATTACGCGGATCGAGGAAGGGAGGTATCTTTATCGGCCCGAGTTTGAGCATGTTGAGGGAGTGTTGAAGGAGACAGTGCGTTCCTACGAAGAAGAGGCTTCTCGCAAGAATATTTCTCTAAAACTAAAGCTTCCTTCTCGCGCGTTGCCACGGGCGTTGGTAGACAAAGAGAAAATGAGCCTTGTGTTCCAAAATCTTGTAGAGAACGCGCTCCACTACACTCCAAAAGGTGGGCAGGTGAATGTTTCTATTTCTCTTCACAAAGATGGGGAAAGTATTGAGATTCTTGTGAAAGACACGGGCATGGGAATTCCCAAAGAGCAGCAAGGGCACATCTTTGAAAAATTCTTCCGGGTGGACGCTGCTACCAAGGTGAACACGGAAGGATCTGGTTTGGGTCTCTACTTGGTAAAAAATATCGTCGGGGCCCACAAAGGGAAAGTTTGGTTTGAATCAGAGATTGGCAAAGGAACGGCATTCCACGTTGTGCTCCCGATTAAAGAAGAGGGCAAGGAGTTTCTCAAGGGGCTATAAATCGTGTATACTTATACCATATGAGGTTTTTCTTCTGGATGTTTATTATCGCTCTTGTTAGTATGACGGGCGCCTTTCTCTTGCAACCCGGTGGAGGATATTTACACTTCCCATTCGGAGGGTTTTCTTGGTTGGTCATGTCTTTGGTTATCCTTGCGGCGGCTTGGCGTTTGTATTTCAAAAAAGCCGACAGAAAGGAACTGGGAACGCAAGTAAAAACATTCGCGCTGTCTTTGGCATGTTTCGCGGCATTTCTCTTTATTATGTTTTTGCCACATATCCCCTTGTTCTTTACCCATAACGACCATGGTTTTTTCAGCGAGCAGATGAATCTTGCTTATATATTGGGGCATATATTCCTGTATCTTTCGCTAGCTGTGTTTGTTCGGGTGCCTTTGAGTATGACACATCCTAAATATATGATGCCAGGAATGGTCTTCTTTCTGATTCTTGGAGCTGTAACAACCATAATCAATTTCATACTTCCAAACGCTCCAGAATTTCACCATGCCTCGGGGCTTACGCTCTTGGGAGTTGATCCTCTGGTGGGAAAGCTTGTTGCCATCAATGTGGCGCTTGCCTGGGTGCCGGCGGGCGCATATTTTATATGGAGTGGGATTACGGCTCTCAATACTTTTGTTAAAAGGAGGGGGCTGTTGTTGGGATCGGGATTATTAGTGGCAACCATTGGGGGTCCCTTGCATGATATTGTAGCATCGGCTCCCATGTTCCTTACTGCCGATCTTGTCACTATTCTGGGGAATTTAATGGTTGCCGCGGGGATTTTTATGTCTCCTTCCCTGGAGGACTCTCGGTCTTGAGCACAATGACATTGCAGAATAAATATGGTATAAAAAGAACGGAGAGAAAAGAACACTATGGGAAAAACAATTGTTTTGGTAGAGGACGAAAAACTTATCCAGGATCTTCTGGTTCGTAAGCTTTTGGCAGAAGGATATCGCGTTGAGGTTGCGGATGACGGAGAGGAGGGGCTCGTAAAAATAAGAGAGCTTCAACCTGACCTTGTTCTTCTTGATATTATTCTTCCCAAAAAAGATGGTATGGAGGTGCTTGAAGAAATGCATAAGGATGATGTGTTATCTCGTATCCCTGTTATTATTATATCAAATTCCGGACAACCCGTGGAAATCGACCGGGCTCGGGAATTGGGAGCCGTTGACTGGCTTGTAAAGGCGGAATTTGATCCCCTGGAAGTTATTGAAAAGGTGCGACAAAAACTGGGAGCATAATAAAAGCCTCTAATTTTTTTTGGATTACATTATAAGCTCGTGTGAGGGATATGTTTTTGCAGCGGCTCTCGAAGCGCGACGGCGCGAGAGCGAGTCAAAAACTCAGTAGAGTTTTATGACGGTCCGCAGAAAAAATATATCCGAGCAGAGAGTTTTGGTTTTGTGATTCAAAATACTACGCGCTCATGCGACGCTTGAATTCGGAGATCGCGGAAACGTCTTGGGGATCCACGCCATAACGCGCGGACAGAGAGATTCCCACATAATCCCCCAGAATCTCAAGCTCCAGCACCCGAGCAATAAGGGAGCTTCCCCTCCCCTGTATAGCATGAACAGATACTCCACGATCTTGTAGAATAGAAGAAAGAAGTTTTATTCTTTTGAGTACGCGCGGATCATCCTCTTTGTCTACAAACAGAACAGCAGAAGACTTTGAAACAATATTTTCTCGCACAATTGTATCTCCCCAAGCAGCCATATGATTGTGCGTAAACTCGGGGATAACTCCAAGAGAAGAGGGCACCTTTGCCGTTTCCGCAAGCGCCATCTGCCAATACAAGGCAACGCAAGAAAGAAGAGAAGAACTTATCAGCAAGGGAAATGAGTCTACTATTTTCTCCCCCAATTCTTTTGCCTCTTGCTCTAACGCATTAAGATCTATCTCTTCTGCTGCAGAAGCTATTTTTTGCTCTATATCTTTTTCTGCCATCAAGAGCGCTATGGCACGAGAGCTTACAATCTTGGCAAAGCGAGGAGGAGCTTTAATATTGGGAAGTACAATATAAGGAACTTTGTGTTCTTGAGCCAGTTGCAATAATTTTCCCCCACTTGCCACAACGGCAACGGGGATACCGGCTTGTATTGCTTGATGAAAGGCGTCTAGCACTTCTTCTGTCTCTCCCGAGTATGAGCTGGCAACAAGGCAGACAGATCCGTCTTGGAGCATTTTTTGTGGCAGGCCATAGCTTTGATGCAACGAAAGAGCAAGAGAGGGAAAAGCGGTTTTGAGTATGCCTGCTCCCACGCCAGATCCCCCCATACCAGCCACCACGTACCCAGAGTACCTTTTTAGAGACTCACTATTGTGCACAACAAGACTGTCGTTATGTTGTTGATTGAATGAAGAAAAAAGATTTACCATTCGGATTTCGTGCTTCGAGTTTACACCAAGTTATATCTCCCTGGGCTGAAAGGCCGAGTTTTCTTTTGAAACCTGCTCCATTTTTTCTCTGGTAAGAAGTCCCCGCTGGGCCCCAATCTCTCCAACCACAAACGCGGAACTAAATGTGCCCCAACGCATGGCATCGGCAACGCCAAGATCAAGAGCAAGGGCAGACAAAAACCCCGTAGAATAGGCATCTCCCGCTCCGGTTCTCTCAACAAGAGGAGAAGGGAAAATTTCAAGAAACCGATATGTTGTTCCGTCAAAAGAGTATGATCCCCCGGGACCGTCTGTTATAACAGCAACGCGGGGACCGGCATCGTGTAGTTTTTTGAGAAGTATTTTTATGTCTTCCTCTACTCCCACAAGACCCTGCGCTTCTTCTTTGTTTACAAACATAACTTCGCACACTTCTATAATAGGACGCAGAATATGTACCCCCTCTCGCAACTGAAAGCTACCCGGATTAAATCCAAGCTTTACTTTATGTTTTGTAATATAGTCAGGAATCTGTGTGTGCAGTTTGTCGTGACCCTTGGCAACCGAGCTAAAGTACGCCCAAGAAGAAGGAGCAAGCTCTGGCAGACTGTAATTTCTTTCTTCGTGGTATACCAAAATAATGCGCTCGGCTCCATAGTTTATAACTGTAGAATAGTTACTTGCCCTCTCCCTGTCCATAATAATGTAGTTGGGAGCAATATTCTCTTGGTTCACTAAAATGTCTCGCATTTCTCTTCCCGACTGGTCATCTCCTAAATTTGTATAAAGGGCCGTTTTGAGCCCCAGACGAGAAGCGCCCACCGCAACATTTGCGGCGTTACCCACCGCGGGAACATTGGTAAGCTTTTTTACGGGGATCTTTTCTGCAAATTTCATACCAAGATACTCGTCTCCCTTTTGGTCTTTCATGATCTTAATGTCTTCTTCAACTTCAAGAAACACATCATGCGTGGTGTCTCCAATAGAAATAAGGTCAAATGACTTCATGCGCGTTTCATGACATTTTGTACTGCTTTTTCAATCCATGGAGCCGTCAAGTGAAAGGCTTCTAGAAGCTCTTGAGGTTCTCCCGACTCTCCATATCTATCCTGCATTCCCACAAACTCAATGGGCGCGGGAAATTCTTTTGCCAAAAGCTCTGCCACAGCCGATCCCAAGCCCCCCACAACCTGATGCTCTTCTACCGTTACAACAGCTTTTGTTTTTTTGACAGAGGCAAGAATCCCCTCTTTGTCCAGAGGTTTAATGGTGTGGCAGTTAAGCACCTCTACCGAAATACCTTGAGAAGAAAGCGCGTGAGCGGCCAAAAGAGCCTCATGCACAAGAGGACCACACGCGATAATGGTGGCATCTGTTCCTTCTTGAAACACCCCTACCTTTCCAAATTGAAATGGTGTTTTTTCTGTGGTAAAGAGCGGTGTTTTTTCTCTTGCAAATCTCAAGTATACGGGGCCTTTATGCAGAGCCGCGTATTCGGTTGCCTTGCGAGCTTCTAGGGCGTCGCATGGATATACCACACTCATATGGGGAAGCATACGCATGAGCCCTATGTCTTCAAGCGCCTGGTGGGTTGCGCCGTCGGGTCCTACAGAAACTCCGGCGTGAGCTCCCACAATCTTTACGTTTAAGGACCCTATGGCAATGGTTGTGCGAATTTGCTCATTGTTTCTGCCTGGAGAAAACGTTGCGTATGACGCCATAAATGGAATCTTTCCCGCAAGGGCCAGGCCGGCAGCAACCGTTGCCATGTTTTGTTCTGCCACTCCAACCTGAACGTATCTTTCGGGAAACTTTTTTTGAAAACCTTCTGATCTTGTGGATTCTGAAAGATCGGCGCACAGAGCAACTACCTGCTCATTGTTCTCTCCCGCTCGTACCAAACCCTCTCCGTATCCATTTCGGGTGGGGGCCTGTTCGATATCGCTCTCTAATGTTTTTGGAGAAAGAAACGCTGTTGAATTTAACATTTAAATTTTATTATTCATAATAAAAATTTTTTGTCTATTGCTTCCTATCAGAAAACTCTCTGCTCGGATATATTTTTGCTGCGGACCGTCATAAAACTCTACTGAGTTTTTGACTCGCTCTCGCGCCGTCGCGCTGCGAGAGCCGCTACAAAAACATATCCCTCACACGAGTTTTATAATGTAGGGTAATTGGAAATTGGTTATTGAAAATTCCATTCGCACATTACTCATGTTCTGACCGTATTTTGCCGCCCAGCGTACGAAGCTCTTTGAGCGCGATTTTTGCCTGGTCTTTGGGGGCGGGCTCTTCGGGATGGTTTACCTTGACTGGAGGGTGTCCGTGCCACTTGTAATCATCTTCCATAAAGCTTACTCCTTTCCCCGGAATGGTGTGGGCAATAATCATGGTGGGGCGTTCTTGAATTGCTTTTGCCTGATTACACGCGTCAATGATCTGTTGCATATTGTGGCCGTCAACTTCAAGTACATGCCAGTTAAATGCCTCAAACTTTTGGCGCAAAGGTTCAAGGGGCATAATGTCTTCGGTATTGCCGTCAATCTGAATGTTGTTGCGATCAATAATTCCTGTAAGATTGTGCAGTCTGTTGTTGCCCGCAAACATGGCAGACTCCCATGTATTGCCGGATTGTAATTCGCCGTCTGACATGGCGCAGTACACTCGCTGGCGAGTCTTGTTAATTTTTAAGAACGCGTACGCCATGCCCGAGGCCTGTCCCAGTCCGGATCCCAAGGGTCCCGAGGTTGTTTCTAAAGCGGGAAGCAGTTTTGGTTCCGGATGCCCCTGCAATATAGACCCAAGCTTGCGCAGTGTTTTGAGCTCTTTTATGGGAAAGTAGCCGGCCCTTGCCATTACAGCATACCGAACAGGGCAGATGTGTCCGTTGGATAGAATCAGGCGATCTCTTTCTTCCCAAAGAGGATCTTTGGGGTTGTGATTAAGAACGGAAAAATAGAGGGCAACAAAAACATCGGCCATGCCCAAAGGGCCTGCCGTGTGTCCCGACCCTGCCGCCACCAGCATTTCTATGATATCTTGCCGAACCGTATTTGCCAGCTCTTCTAAGTCTTGTATGGTGTGTTCGTTTTTGTTGCTCATACGCGTTTCATTCTACCATTTTACAGAGCTTCTGAAAAGTTTGCATGGGATTTTCTGTGTTAAAAATGGCGCTCCCCACGCACGCGTAATCAGCTCCCGCTCTGAAGACGCTTGAAATATTATTTTCATCTACTCCTCCGTCTACACCCACCAAAATATTTTGCTTTGCCAATCGCGCTTGAGCAATCTTTTGCAAAACGGCAGGCACAAACAAACTACCCTGAAAGCCGGGGACGACACTCATGATCAGCAGGGATTGAATGTGGTTAATGTAAGGAACGATCCCGGACACGGGAACATCTGGATTAAGGGCAATGCCCCACTCAAATGTATGGGACCGCAAAGTTTTAAGGATACGAGAAAGGTCTTCTGCTCGGGAAAGGTGGAAAATAACCCGGTTGGCTCCAATCTTTTGACATGCCGTGAAATGAGCTTCCGGGTCTTGCACCATGAGATGCACTTCTGTTGCAAACATCTGGGATTCTTTTGGAATATCTTGAACGCTATGAGTACGGTTGTTTACAAATACACCATCTGCAATATCAATCTGCACCCACTCGGATACTCCTTTGAAAAGAAGCAGTTTCTTTTTTGTTTCTTCAGGGTCTTGCTCAAGAATGGCAGGAACGATTTTTTGCATACTACTCTTCTAGTTTTCCTACTCTTCTTTCGTGCCGTCCCTGCTCAAAGGGCTGTTCTAAAAAAATGTGTACAGCCTCAACCGCCTCTTCAAGAGAAACAAATCTTGCCCCAAGCGAAAGGACAGTCGCGTTGTTGTGGGCTCTTGCTAAGCGCACAATATCAAGACTGCCTCCGTAATAAACAGCTGCCCGTACCCCCTTTACTTTGTTTGCCGCCATTGCCTCCCCCTGGCCAGAACCTCCAATAACAATGCCTCTGCTTCCCGGATTTTCTAAAACCTTGAGGGAAGCTGGAATAACAAAATCAGGATAGTCGTCTTCCGGATCTTTGTGAAACGCTCCGCAGTCTTCTACCACGTACCCCAAAGACAAGAGGTGTTCGTGGAGCTGTTCTTTAAAGGAAAATCCCGCGTGATCAGAAGCAAGGTATATTGTCATATTATCTTGAATTACGAAACTCGTGTGAGGGATATGTTTTTGAAGCGGCCCTCGGAGCGCGACGGCGCGAGAGTGAACCGAAAATTTAGCAGAATTTTACGGTGGTCGCAGAGAAAATATATCCGAACAAAGAGTTTCGTAATCCAAAGCATATTATACACGAACCGCGTTGGGGGGAGTTTTTCCTTCCAAAACGGCAAGAATATTGCGGGTCGCTATGTCTGCCATTTTTCCTCTTGTTTCTTCTGTTGCCGAGGCAATATGGGGGGTAAGAATAATATTTTCCAGTTTTGAGAGTCCGGGGGCCAGTTTTGGCTCAAATTCGAACACGTCGAGCGCCGCTCCCTTAATGTGCTTGTTCTTAAGGGCTTCAACAAGGGCTTTTTCATCTATAATAGGCCCTCTGGACGTATTAATGAGGTACGAAGTTTTTTTCATTGTTTGTAATTCTTTTGCGGAAATAAGATGGCGTGTTGAAGCAAGAAGTGGCACGTGCAAGCTAACAACATCAGATTTCTTCAGAAGGGTGTTGAGTGAAACATATGTTACTCCAAGCTCTTGTTCTACTTCTTTGTTGCGTACTTTGTCGTGGTAGATAACGTTCATTTGGAAGGCTCCGCCCATTCGCTTTGCAATTTCTGCGCCAATTCTTCCCATTCCCACAATGCCCAAAGTCTTGCCTGTAAGATCAGATCCCAAAAAAAGCATGGGGGCCCATCCTTTGTATCTTCCCTTGCGGGTGAATGTGTCTGCTTCTACAATTCTGCGAGCCAGAGCAAACAACAACGCAATAGTATGCTCTGCAACCGTTTCGGTTAGTACACCCGGGGTGTTTGTGACCACAATGTTTCGCTCTTGCGCGGCACGCAGGTCAATATTGTCAAACCCCACGGCATAGTTTGCAATCACTTTCAGCTGGGGGCCAATGCCATCCATTACTTTTCCATCAATAGCATCGGTGAGCAGGCAGAGAAGAGCATCCGACCCCTTCCCCATTAAGATAATTTCTTTTTGCGTAAGCACGCGATCATGCGGACTTACTATAACTTTGTGCCGCTTCTGTTTCAGCTGTGCTATGCCGGATTCCGGAATGTTGCGTGTTATAAAAATTGTTGCCATGTGTTTTTGAGATACGACTACCACCCCAACCCCTCTTCTGATTTTTTGAACTTTACAGTTACCACGGGGTCGTACGGAATATTTTTTCCATCCCGAACAACCACGTTATTGCCCTTTACCAGTTGAGAGAAAGCCGCGTTGTTCAGCTTTTCTTCTATTTCACCAATCTCTTTGCTTAAGCGCTCTTCTTTTGCAAACAGAGTGCTGTTCTTTCCCATGACCTGCTGTTTGATTTCTTTCTTTTGCTTTGAAAGAAGCTCTAGCTTTTCTTGTACCTCTGCATACCCTCTAGCATTCTCCAGTTCATCTCGCATTGATGCTTTGAATTTGCGTCGCTCACTTTTTTTCTCGTACAGATGAGAAAACAACTGTTGAACATTCATAATCTATTTTTATACTTCGAGCTACAAAACTCTTTGTTCGGATATATTTTTTCTGCGACCGTCATAAAACTCTGCTGAGTTTTTGACTCACTCTCGCGCCGTCGCGCTCCGAGGGCCGCTGCAAAAACATATCCCTCACACGAGTTTTGTAATTCAGGGTTTATATTATATATCGCCATTTTTCTCCCGCTTCTTCCAAAGATCCCTAAAGATGCGGCACGGTTCTACAATGGCGGGATCCGCCAACGAGTAAAATACGTGCTGTCCTTCTTTGCGAACACTTACAACACGGCTGTATCTCAACAATGCCAAGTGTTGAGAGATATTTGCCTTGCGCTTCTCAAGCACCTTGGCCATGTCATCAACACAGACTTCTCTTCCTTTTAAGAGATTTAAAATTTCCAAACGAAGAGGATGCGCCATCATACGATATATCTGCGCATTTTTTTCGTACACGCTCTTAGAAAAAGGTGACTTTAGTTTCATGCCACGTTTTGTCCGCTTGCATTTATTATACTTTTCTCTTAATTTTGTTCTTTTTTATGTTACCATGGGCACAATATTCTGCATAGCAAGTTTGCACCACCGCCACTTCCCAAATTGGTCTTTAAAGAACACTCCTTCATATCCCAAATTTAGAGAGAGGCGTTCTATTTCTTTTTTCTGGTCTTCTCCAAATTCCATAAAAATAATTCCTTTTGGATTTAGAAATTGTTTTGCCTCTTGCAGAAATGGGCAAATGATATCCATGCCATCTTGCCCCGCAAATAAGGCTTCATGAGGGTCTGAACGCAAAACAGATTCTTGCACAAGATGCCTGGCAGACTCGGCAACATAGGGAGGATTTGTCACAATAATATCAAAAGTTCCTTTGATATTAGAAAATATATCAGAACGAATAATACTATACCTCTTGGGAAGAATATTGTTCCGCTCCGCGTTTTTTTTGATCTGCAAGAGAAGCCTTTCTTCTTTTTCGGCAAACACAACACAGGCATTGGCGCAATGTTTGAGAAGTGCTATACCAATACACCCCGATCCCGCAAACATATCCAAGCAAAGAACATTCTTGTCTCCCACTTCTTGAATGGCTTTTCCAGCCCAGTTTTCTGTCTCTTCCCGGGGAATAAGCGGGCGATGTTCTAGCCCTATCGCGCACCCCAAAAAATCGCGAAAACCAATTATGGTGTCTACATGTTCTCCTAACCGCAAACGCTCAAGGTCACGAAAAAACTCCGGACACTCTTTGCCCTTGTACTTTTCTTCCAATATCCATTGTTCTTCTTTGCTTCTCATGTGTGATATACGTTAAAACAAGAACTCCCCGCTACAACGGGGAGTCTTGCTTTGTTCAGACAAAATTACTCAACATTAAACTCCGTCCCCATTTCTGCTTCCATCTGGAGCATTTCAGCCTCCATTTCTTCTTGCATAAGCTGAATATCTCCTTCAAGCATCTGCATGTCCTGGTCAATCTCTTCACTAGAATCCCCGGGTGTAAGCTGTTGAACCTGTTCGTCTTGTTCGGGCAAGTCTACTTTGGGACGATCCTGTGTCATTGCGGAAAATAGGATCCACACAATAGCCAATCCCAAGAGAACCGCAATAACTATAAGGGTGTTTTTAGACATATCTTGCTAAAGTATTTTGAGCTACAAAACTTTTCGTTCGGATATATTTTTTCTGCGACCGTCATAAAATCCTGCTGGATTTTTGACTCACTCTCGCGCCGTCGCGCTCCGAGGGCCGCTTCAAAAACATATCCCTCACTAAGTTTTGCAACTCAAAAAAATAAATACGTTAAAGTTCTTCTTCTTGTTCTACTTGTTCTACTTGTTCTCCTTGCTCCTGTACCGCTCTTTTGAGCGTCTCCATCACTTCTCTCACAATATTGCGCGTGCTTCCAAGTATGCTATCTCTAAGAACCGTGTGGTCCGCTCTCAGTTCTTGAAAAGCATTTTGGAAACTTCTTCCGGCAGTCTCCATGGATTCAATGTCCACAACGTAGAGCTTTACCTGCTGATCCGCAATCATCTCGCGAGCCAAAGCAATAGATTCACGGGCGCTTTGGATAGCCGTGGAAACTCCCGACAACTCAACCCCCCTCGCCTCTTCAATTTGCTCAATCCTGCCCTCGATCTTTTTGAGCACAATCTCCATTGCGTGCAGATGACCAAAATAACGATTAGAAAGGTTCTTATTCACGCGGTTAATTTGCTCTGTAAAACGATTTGCCATCTCGGCCTTCCTTGCATCAAGTACCTCCGCGGTTCTTTGGCGGGCATGCTCCATGCGAGCCTCCATCTCTTCTCGTACCTGCTGATGACGCTCTTTTGCCTGCAAGAGTACTTCTGCTTTTTTCTCTTGCTGTTCTTTCATCATACTTTCTCGCTGTTCTTGAAAACCACGAGCAGAAGTACCTGTGCTATCCATCATTTCTGTTCTTTCTTGATTCATAACACGAACATCTTGCGTTCGCGCCTCTTGTGCCTCAACACCCGCACGCTGTTCTTTCATGACACGCGTTCGCATTATTTGATCTTCCTCGCGCTTTTCGGGCAATGCCTCTGCGTTTGTTTCGCCGTCTAGGGGAAGAACTTCAACTTTAAGCCCTTCTTGTGTTTCTGCCATTACTTCCACATTTACTGTGGGCATTGCCGATTCGTGCGCCTGGGCAAACGTACCCACGGGAAGCGCGAGCACCAGTGAGAAAATGGCGGGGATCATACCTATGTGTCGCAATAATTTCATAACAATAATGATGCTATTTGTTACTCGTCTTTAAAACGACCTTTACGTCTTTACTGGTATTATATTACCACAAAAAATCGCATAGATACAAATCAAAGAGCAAAGGGAAAAATTTCAATGACTCATTACTCTAATTGCTCTAATAATCCATGTCCACCTACGAAGTGGACATGGAGAACATAGGTATGTCATATATTTTACGATACCATGGGGGGTAAGGAGAGGGCAAGGTAGGGAGCGATAATTGCGGCTGTTTCTGCTCGCAGAACAAGAGGACCAAGAGAGCAAACAATGGCTAAGCGCTCTTTTGCAAGAGAGATTTCTTCTTGGGTCCATCCTCCTTCGGGCCCTACAAACACACCCACATGTTTAGCTACAGAAACCTTGTCTTGAGGAATTCTCTCTCCTGAAGGATCAAAAAACAACATGAGATCTCCTTGAAACAACGTTATTGCTTCTGCAAAAGGTATGGGCGAAAGTATTTGAGGAACCGTGCCCCTGCCAGACTGCTCTGTGGCTTCTTTTGCAATTTTTTCCAAACGATCTTTCCGAATACTTGGTTTAACCGTATACGCGGTTGTAATGGGAATAATAAAAGAAACACCCGTCTCGGTAGCTTTTTGGACCACAAGATCCATATTAGAACCCTTAAGAACAGAACAAAAAAGAGAGACCTCTCTTGGAAGCTCCCGTGTAATCGTTTTTACCTCAAGAATCTTAACGCGAATATTGAATTCGCCAACCTCACTAATCTCGCAGAGAGCCTCTTTACCTTTCATGTTCCCAAGGATAATACGGCTACCTTCATGCAGGCGCAATACCCGCGTGATCTGATGAATAGTACCCGCGTCTTCAATGTCTTCTTCCGGATCCGTAAGAAAAAACAATCCTAAAAATCTATGAATTTTCATTTTTGCAACGATCCTCCATTTTTTGCGGTATGAGAGAGAACAAGCTCTCGCGCCTCTTCTGGTGTGTCAACCAGTTTAATAATTTGAAGGTCGTCTTCGTCAACCGCGCGATACACGTCCTTTGCAGTATTCTTAAGCCACAAGAGTAACGGCTCCCAGTAATCTTTTCCCACAACAATGATAGTGACGGGCTTGGAAAGCTTTTTGGTTTGCTCTAGTGTGACAAGTTCAAAAAACTCGTCAAGCGTTCCAAATCCTCCGGGAAAAAAGATATACACGGGAGAAATAAACGAAAGCATAACCTTGCGCACAAAAAAGTAATGAAATCCCGTTGAGCTATTCACATATGGATTAGCCAGCTGAACGTCTGGAAGATTAATATTTAATCCTACGGATTCTCCATTACTTTCGGCAGATCCCCGATTGGCGGCTTCCATAACACCCGGCCCCCCTCCGGTTACAACAGTATATCCGTCTTTTGCAAGCATGGCCCCAAGCTTGCGCGCCTCTTGGTACCACGAATCATTCTCATTTGATCTTGTGGAGCCAAAGATGGTAACCGACCTGGGAAAGTCAGCTATAAATTCAAACCCCTCCACCAACTCCGTGGTCATGTGAGAAATCTTCTGCTGAATAGTTTCCGGAAGATTTTTTGAAGCGCGTGGCGAAGCGGTTTTAGGTGTTTTTTTCATACTTTGATTTAAGAAATGCGATTGTTGTTTTCACTCTCTTCACTCGGCAGTAAAGTTTTCATCCACCGATAGTCGCCTCACCCAGCCGTTCGGCGCTATCTGCATTCTCGGCGGCAAATTCTTCGCTTCGCTCAGAAACCATGCTTTGCCACCTGCGAAAGCTGTCTGAAAACTTTCTGCCTCATTCCGAGAGCGCAAACAACATGGTTGCTTCTTGCGCCACATTGTATCACACCCCTTTCGCCGTCTCAACCCAACCGTTTTCTTCTCTCTTGTTCCGCTTCTCTCACACGGTATTCGTTAGACCCAAAATGATGGGCAATCTCATGCCACACGGTATTTTTTACGGTTTTTCTCACTTCTTCGGGAGTGGAACATACTTCCAGCATAGGAAGTCGAAATATTGTTATCTTGTCTGGCACCACATGGCTATAGAACGAACGTTGGGTCTGGGGAATCCCTTCGTATAGTCCCAGCAAGGTTGTGTTGTGCTCGTCAAGTTTCATTCGCTCTCGTTGTTCTTGAGAAGGCTTTTCTTCAATCACGATGGCAACGTTGTCCAGTAACGATTGAAATTTTTCTGGAATTTCGGCAATCCCCTCTTCTACCAGCTGTTCAAATTCCTGGGGACTCACCATATATTAGTTGCCAGACCCAATAGATACGAGCTCGGTTTCAAAGATAAGAGTTGCGTTTGGAGGAATAGCTCCCGGACGCCCCATCTCCCCATAGGCAAGTTCCGGAGGGATGAAAAGCATTCTCTTCTCTCCAACCTTCATACCCTCTATGCCAATCTCCCACCCCTGAATCACCTGACCCGCTCCCAACGTAAAAGAAAAAGGCTCGCCCCTGTTCCGAGAACTATCAAAGACCGTTCCATCTTCAAACATCCCCGTATAGTGCACAAACACCTTGTCTCCAAGAGAGGCAACTTTCTCTCCTTCTTTTCCTTCTTGAACAACTTGGATAAGAACACCCTCTTTCTGCACCGGTTCTCCGGAAGTGTCATAGACCATTCCGTGTTCTAAGTCTTCTGTGTCGTTTGACTGCGCGACGCTTTCGGACAACACTTGGCCCTGTGATGCCTGTAAGGGAAGATTTTTTTGATCTTCTTTTCTGTTTAGAAACATAAACACGGCAGCAACCAGCACCAGCGCGACACCCATTGTAACAACGATTATTTTTGTATCCATACTATTTTAGAATTTCTCATAATTTTAATTACCCTAATTTAATTTTTAATAAAATTCAAGTAGTTGAGAAACTAATGAGAAACTAACCGAGAGTTAGTTATCCACACCTAACCGAGAGTTAGTTTTGGACAATGATACGTATTCTGAAGCTCCCACCAGAACAGACAGACCCCCCAACTCGGCTCGCGCGATAACGGGAGAGGAGGGAAAAACACGCAACAAACGAGAAACCTCTTCTTGCACAAGGTCTATGAGAATACCGTTCTTGTCGGTGATCATAGAACCCGCAAGCACAACAACGTGCGGAGACCAGTGCAGAATCGTATTATACACTCCTTGAGCAAATATTTTTGAGATATCTTTCCACGCTTCCTTATCTGCAAGCAAACCTGGCTTTGTGCCAAACCGCGCTTCTACACCTCTTCCTCCCACAAGATTTTCTAGGGTCTTGCCCTCTTTGTGGCAAATAATCTGGTGGCCGGGTTCAAATCCAAAAGAGAATTCGTCTAATACTCCATCTACAATACGAGCTCCCCCAACACCCGTACCCACGGCAAGGTAAGCCACAATGCTGTACCCGCGCCCTGCGCCCCTCCTTGCTTCTCCCAATCCTCCCAACATGGCGTCGTTTCTTACCAGCACGGTAGCTCCAATGCGTTCGCCAAGCTCTTTTGTAAAATTAAGCCCTTCCCATCCCGGAAGGTTTGGAGATCTGTGCAAAATGCTGGATGGTACAGAAACAACTCCCGCTATTCCTCCGGCAATCCGCGCAATGCTCTCTTCTTTGGCACATGAACGGCAGAGAGAAACAAGCTGTTCAAGGCCTTTCTCCCGCTCTTGCGGAGTTGGAGCCGACAAAACTTCTCCAATCGATCCGTCGGCATTGCGAAGAGCAACCCGCATATTAGTACCCCCAATATCAAAAACAATATCCGCCATGTTTTTCTCGTTACTTTGCATTGCAAAAACTCGTGTGAGGAATAGGTCCGCGGCAAAAATATATCCGAACAAAGAGTTTTACAATTCAAGATAATAGTACCTTGTTTTTCCTTTACACGCAATATCTGTCTCGTGTATAATAACAACATATGACAGACAAGACACTTTCAACCCTTTCTGTCCCGCTTGTATCCGTTGCCATGGCGCGAAAAGCTAGTCCCGAAGCATCTCTGAATACGGCTTTTGGATCTCTGGTATCCTCTCATGAATCGGTTCTTGTATTCTCGAAGAAAGGAGATTTTCTTGGCATCTCCTCTCCTTCTCACGCTATCTTTAGGCACAGATACCCTGGCACCACCAAGGTTAGATCTTGCATTATTCAGCCCCCCCACATCACACCGGAAACTTCTGTACCCGACGTTGCCCATTTCATGCTTGCCACGGGCATTTACGCGCTTCCCGTATTCTCTTCTGGCACGGAACCCGAAAAAAGGGTTTTGGGTTTGGTTCAAGCCCAAGATCTTGTGAAGACCATAGCCCAAGAGAAAGAACTTTTTACCCGAGCCTCTCGCCGACTTTTCATTGAGGAAGCCGTTTGCCTCCCCTCTTCCGCAAGCGCCAAAGAGGCGTATGAGCTTATGCGCAAAAAAGAAGAGTCTCGCATTCTTCTGATCCGCCCATCGGGAACCGTAGAAGGAGTGTTGACTCGCAGAGATCTCCAGTCGCGCGTTATACAGCCAAGTAATCGGCAACGTTTCAGATCGGGCAAAAGTAGACAAGGAAAAGCAAGAAACTTTGTGTTTGGAGCCGAGAAAGAAGCTCGTCTCTCTTTTCTTGCAATAACAGCGGCGTCAACGGTTGTGCGTTCGGCCCCCGCAAAGGCCCCAAAGCATGAGTTGTTTCTGGCTCTGGCGCAAGGAAACGAACCCAGTGTGGTTCTTGTAGATTCAAAAGGAAGAGCAACGGGCATAGTTTCTATACGATCCGCTCTTCGGGCAATCGTGTCTCTTAAAGAAACTTCCACTATTCCCATTGTGATTCGCAATCAGGGAAGGATTCCCCAAGGAGACAGAGAATTCACGCAAGCCCTTCTGGAGCCATTCTCTCAAAAGTACGCAAAGAGAACTCACATGGTACGCCTTGAGATTGGTATTGACGAACAAAAAAACACCGCTGGTCGTCCAATGGTGTTCACCGTAACCTTGCAGGCCCTTTGTGTGCCGGGAGGAACCGTTACCACCAAAGATACAAATAGAGACCTCTTTTCTGCGGTACGCGGAGCTATGAAAAAACTCTCGTCACGACTGTCTACAACATAAGGCGCGTGCCAAAACTAAGCTAGTTGGAACTCCTTGTGAGTCGACTTGCCCCCTTACGCAATTCCTCTGCCACAAGAACAGAAACGCTTACAGAAAGAACAAGTCCCCAATCTGCTAGAGAGAGAGGCGTGGTACGAAGAATACCGTTCATAAAAGGAGAGTAAACGGCAACTATCTGCAGAGAAATAACAAGAAGAGTGGCAACAATCAAGAGACGGTTCGAAAACGGATTTGTATTAAATACCGACATATTCCCCGCGTGGATTGACCATGCGCGAAACCACTGAAACGCCGCCATGGTTGTGAGCACCATTGTCTGAGCCTTGAGCGTGTCTTCTGCCGTCTGCAACCAAAAAACAAATAAAGATCCTACGGCAATGATAATTCCCACGAACAGGCTGGTGCTAAGAAGCGGAGTGTCTAGGAGTTCTCCAGCATGCCTTTTGTTTGAATGATTGAGCAAGTTGTTTTCCTTGGGCTCCATAGCAAGAGAGGCAACAAGAAATCCGTCTGTTATAAAATTAAGCCACAAGATCTGCACGGCAATCAGTGGGAGTGGATAGTCTGTGAACAGAAAAAGAGCAACAGAGATGGTAAGCACTTCTCCAATATTTGTAGAAAGCAGGTATTGAAGCACTTTGCGAATTGTTTGGTAGATATTCCTCCCCTCTTCTACGGCAGCCACAATACTTCCAAAATTGTCGTCTAGCAATATAATGTCCGAGGCTTCCTTTGCCACCTCGGTACCAACCTTTCCCATGGCAACCCCCAAGTCTGCTGCCACCAAAGAGGGGGCATCGTTTACACCGTCTCCAGTCATGGCAATCACTTCTCCTCTGCGACGGAACGCCTGTACAACGCGCACCTTATGCTCGGGAGAAACACGGGCAAACACGCTAGTGTTTCCCACAGCATTTGCAAGCTCTTCATCTTTCATTCCCTCTATATCATATCCCGTGAGCATACCATCTCCTTCTTGGTATATGCCCACCTCGCTTGCGATTGCCTTGGCTGTGAGCAAGTGATCTCCTGTAATCATCACTACGCGCATACCGGCCCTTCTTGCCAATGCTAAAGCTTCTTTGGCTTCTGGACGTACAGTATCTTGCATGCCAAAAAATCCTCCAAACGTCATGCGGGGCAGGGTTTCATGATCTATGACATCATTTTTTCCAACATGCGCAAACGCAAATCCAACAACTCGAAGCCCTTTTCTTGTAAGATCCAAAATAATTGCTTCCAGTTCTTTTCTTCGTTCGGAGGAAATCTCTCGAGTTGCCGTTGAAGTCCACTCCGTTGTTGAGATATTAAGAATACTCTCCGGAGCGCCCGTTGCCATGGCAATAAAGGTTTTTCCGTCTTTTCGCACGGTAAGACGTATCTTGCTCTTTGAGTCAAACGGCAGTTCAAGAGAGAGAGGGTGTGCCTTTTCAATTTCTCCATATTCGCCCTTTTTTCCAAGCACACGTATGGCGGCCTCTGTTGGGTCCCCTTTTACGCTCCAGCGATCTTCTTTTTTATTGTACGAAATGGTTACTTGAGCCGCAGAAAAATAGGCAACTTTGCACGCAAGTGAAACTTCGGGAGAGTCTTGGGGAAACAACGCGCGTCCGTACTGCAAGAAAGATCCCTCGGCTTCATACCCCTCTCCTGTCACATCTATCATTTTTTCTCCCACAAATAAGGTGCGTATCACAAGCTCATTTTTTGTAACGGTTCCCGTTTTATCTACCGCTATCACTTGCGCCTGCCCTAAGGCCTCTACCGCCTGCAGGCGTTTTACCAGAGCATTTCTTTGAGCCATGCGCCACACGCCCGCAACCAAAACAAGTGTAAGGGCAACGGGTAGCCCTTCGGGAATAAAAGAAACAGCAAGAGCTACCACCAGTTTAAACATTTCCACAATGTCTCGTTCCAAGAAAAAAACGCCGGAGACAAACAAAGTTACGGCAACAATAAAAACACCAATGATAATGGCGCGAGAGAGGCGCGCTATATTTGCTTTGAGAGGAACGTCCGTGCTGATAGAAGAGAGCTGAGAAGCAATGCCTCCAATTTGGGTGCTCTTGCCCGTGGCAGTGACAACCGCCCTTCCACCTCCAGCAATCACTGTGGTTCCTTTAAACACCATGGTGGCTTGTTCCTGTACCAAGAAACTCCTTGCGCGATCTTGATCTTCTACGGAGAACTCTTCTTTTTTCTGCACAGGGGTAGACTCTCCCGTAAAACTCGACTCATCTACTCGCATATTCCAAACCGTGAGCAATCTTGCGTCCGCGGGAACTCGCTCTCCCTCTTGCAAAATAATAACGTCACCCGGCACAAGGTTTGCATCTTCTATAACGCGCTCTTCTTCTCCTCGCAGTACGGTAGCTGTTGTTTGTACAAATTTCTTTAACGCCAAAAGTGTGTTTTGCGCCTTGCGTTCTTGAAAAGATCCAAGCAGAGCGTTAAACAACAAGACAGCTCCAATAATAATGCTGTCTATAACATCTCCCATGGCAAATACCACAACCGAGGCAGCCAGAAGAACATAAATGAGAGGACTCTCAAATTGTCTAAAAAATATCTTTGCTATCCCTTCGAGCTTTGCTTCCGCAAGTACATTAAGACCCACTTGTTTTAGGCGCGAAAATGCTTCTTTTTCGGACAATCCTTGTTCTCCCGTTTTGAGTTTTTGTAAAACTTCGCTTCTTTCAAGCGCGTGCCAGAGTTCTTGCATAATTGTTAAAATTTAAAATTATACCGCTACTATATCACGGAGAAAAGAGAAGCAAAAGAAAAACCGCCCCATTGGGGGCGGTTTTTCCGGATCATCACAGCGACTATGCCGCCATGTTTCGCTGACCCTGAGGCTCCTTCGCTTCGTTGACGGTCAGCTTCCTTCCATCGAAGTCCTGTCCATCAAACATTTCGATTGCCTTTTTTGCTTCGTCCTCCGTTGACATCTCCACAAATCCAAATCCACGGGATCGGCCCGAGAAACGGTCGGTGATGATGGTAACGGATTCCACAGTTCCGGCCTTGGAAAACTCATCTCGAATAGAGTCTTCCGTGGAACGGAACGGCAAACCTCCTACGTAAAGTCTTTTTGCCATGCATTCTACACTATACTTTTTATGCTAGGGCGACCTCTTTCTTAAACCACGCGCGCCCTTTATAGGAGGCTGACGACGAGGGAGAAACACCTAACATTGCAAACAGTGTACCACTTCTCTCTATTAAAGTCAAGAGCTGGGGTCTGAGGCATCAGCATTCTACAATATTTTCGTAATGAGCAACGTGTCGCGGGTTTTGATTTTTGTCTATTACCAAGCATACGGCATCTACACGCCAAGGTCCGGTATATTTTTTCCAATGCATATACGCCAAGCCATTTCTGATTAAGCGTGCTCGCTTTCTGTGGTTTATGGTATCTTCTGGTGTTCCAAACCACTCATGTTGCTTTGCGCGCACCTCTACCAGTACAAGCATATGTTTATGCCGCGCTATAATATCAATCTCGGCTCTTTTTGTTCTATAGTTGCGCTCAAGAACAACGTACCCTTTGCTCATCAAATATTTTGCCGCTATTTCTTCTCCGCATTTTCCCGTTTCATTGTGCGTTGCCATGTTTTTATCGCGGTTCGTACTCTTTGGGACGGTACTGTAGGGCCTCTCCCATGTTCGATGTTGCTATGGTTTCCCTCCCCGCCAAATCGGCAATGGTTCGTGCGATTTTGATAAGTTTCAAATACGAGCGCGCGGAAAGCTGATACTGCTGCGCCGCTCTTGATAAAAGTTGTTCGGCGCCAAGTTCAAGAAACGCGTATTTTTTGATATGAGAGTTTTTCATTTCGGCATTTGTGTAGATATGTTCTTGAGCAAAACGTGTTCCTTGAATATCGCGCGCTCTTCCAACGCGCTCTTGAATAGAGCGAGAAGACTCCGCCATGGACACGGCCTTTTGATTTTGGGAAAACTTTTGTATATCAACTTCCGGCACCTCAACGTGTAAATCAATGCGATCCAGTATGGGGCCGGAAACCCGTTTTTTGTACCTTTGTATTTCACGAAGGCTGCATGAGCACGCTTTTTTGGGATGACTAAGGTATCCGCACGGACATGGATTTGCAGATGCCGCCAGTGTAAAACGGCAGGGATATGTTACCCGTTCCCGGCTTCTTGAGATAGTAAGCGAGCCATCTTCTACCGGTTGGCGCAATGCTTCTAAGACGGCACGGGGAAATTCGTTAAATTCGTCTAGAAACAACACCCCCCTGTGAGAAAGGCTTATTTCTCCGGGCTGGGGTTTTTGCCCGCCACCAATAAGCCCTATTTGAGAAATGGTATGGTGGGGAGAGCGAAACGGCCGTGTAGTAATAAGAGATCCGCCCGGAGGAATGTTGCCCGCCACGGAATATAACTTGGTGACTTCCAAAGATTCTTGTTCATTTAGTCTCGGTAAGATCCCGGGAAGAGCTCTTGCGAGCATGGTTTTTCCCGACCCAGGACTTCCAATCATGAGTATGTTGTGCCCGCCAGCCGCGGCTATTTCCATGGCGCGCTTTGCTTGCTCCTGACCAAGAATTTCTGCCATATCAAATTCACTAGCAGGCGCAGTGTCATGTGCCGGAGCAGAATAGGTAACCGGTTTTATTTTTGTGGTTCCCAGCAAAAATCCGGCCATTTCTGCAAGATTTTTTACGCCATACACACGTACACCCGTAACAATAGCCGCCTCGTTTGCCGACTCTTGCGGAACAAAAATATTTTTGCATCCTCGCTCCTTGGCAAACAAAGCCATTAAAACGGCTCCTCTTGTGTGACGTAGCCTTCCATCAAGGGAAAGTTCTCCAAAAAATAAGCTCTGAGCAGGCACATTGCACTGAAACATACCCGCCATAACCCCCACGGCTATGGGCAGATCATAGAGAGACCCTTCTTTGGGAATATCAGCGGGAGCCAGGTTGACCGTAATTTTCCGTTGAGGAAATTCTATAGATGAATTTCCCATAGCCGCGCGTACTCTCTCTTTGCTTTCTTCTACCGCTTTTGTGGCAAGACCAACAATATCAAAACCGGGCAATCCTCGGTTGGAAATATTTACTTCAACATCCACGCCCAGCGCCTCTAGACCGGAATTTGCAGCGGATTGTACTTTTACGAGCATAGGTAAAACATTCCTTGTTCTTCTCTAATATATCCCCCCAACTGCAATAGAGAAAGGGCGGATCCCAGATCGCTTGCGTTGATACCAAGTACCCGCGCTAACTCATCTACTTCCATGGCTTCTTTTTCTAATTGTCGCACAATATTCTTTTCTACCTCTCCCTCTACCTCTTCTAAAATTTCCTCAATAGGAGGTTTCTTTTGTTCTCTTTTAAATCCAATGATTCCATAGTGCTGCAAAACATCTCCCGCGCACTCTACAGGAGCAGCTCCTTCTCTTAGTAACTGCGTTACTCCGCGAGATACCGGACTCACAATCGAATTTGGAATCACCATTATTTTCCTTCCATACTTTTTTGCAAAATTAGCGGTAATCAAAGCTCCACTTCCTTCACCCGCCTCCACCACCAGTATTGTTTGCGAAAGACCCGCCACAATGCGGTTTCTTCTTGAAAATGTCCATATCGCCGCGGGATGTGTGCTTTGGTATTCAGATACAATCAGCCCGCCCGAATCGGTAATATCTTCGTGAAGATCCGTCTGATGCGCGGGATGCACCAGATCAATACCACATGGCATAACGGCAATGGTTTTGCCTCCCGCTTCTATCGCCGCCCTGTGGGCTTGTGCGTCAATGCCATACATAAATCCCGAAACAATAGTAATACCGCGCGAAGCAACTTCACCCACTATCTGATCTGTCACGCGCCTACCATAGCTTGTCATTCTTCGTGTGCCCACAACCGCCAAACAATTCTTGAATATGTCAGAGTTCCAACTCCCTCTATAATATAGCTGCTCTGGCGCATCTTTTATGCCCCCCAACAACACGGGATACTTCTTGTCCCTCTTTGCCACAACCCCCCCGCTTTCTACCCTTGTCATAACCCCTCTGCTTTCCACCTCCCCCCTTGTTCTTCCCACACCCTCCCTTGTTTCATTATTCCACTCCATATGAAGTAATCATCCCCCACCCCACTCCCCCTTGTCAAAAACTTGCCTCCGGCAAGGTGTGGATAACTTGCCGGAGGCAAGCTTTGAAGTTTTAGATACGTTTTCATTACTCTAAAGAAATGCCTTTAGACAAAGCGGCTGCTTGCTTGCCACAAATGATGTCAGTAATAAATTTTTTATAGCTTGCAGGCGTAGCAAAAAGCTCCCCCGCAACGCCCTTGTCTGTAATAATGGAGTTGCGTTTGCCCAAATACTCCAAATGTGTGCTCCATGAATAATGTTCTACGAATCGCAAAATTTCATTTGGATCTTGCGCAACCAACTTTAAATCCGGCTCCAGTTCCTGTCCTGGATTAATCACATTTATATAAACTATCAAGTATCGCAATTGATCGTTATCCTTCACCTCTACCGCCTTAAACCCTCCCTGAAACAACGGTCCTACACGCTCATACTTTATGTTAAAGTATTTGGTGTATCCAGTGCCAAGTTTGTGCATAAATCTTGAGATTCCACCTTCTTGCACTTCTTCCAGTAAAAGATGGAAATGGTTCTCTTTGAGGCAATCCGCTATAATGCGCACCAAGGGCCTTCTTTCAATTCCCGCTTGAGCCATGTACTCTCGCAAAATCCCGAAATGCATCTTTCCCTTTTCTTGCTCCAGTCGCCAAAGGAGATTCGCGGAAACATTCTCATCATTAAAAAGATACAATCCCTGCAGAAACCTCCACCTGTTTCCATCTGACAGAAAAATATTACGCTTTTCCACCCCCCTATTATAAATATGGTAGATTCTTCCTTGTTGAAATTTTCTCTTGATACTCATACTCATTACTAATAATCCGCTACTACGCGCGCCCTGTCAAAAGCTTGCCTCCGGCAAGGTGGGGATAACTTGCCGGAGGCAAGGTGAAGCGGCAAGGTGAAGCTTAATTTACACTATTATGGATCTTGCCATGCTTATCATGATCTTGAGCAAGCTTGAATGGGTCATTTTAAGTTTTGTATTTTGATTTTTGAACTTTATATTTTTAGGGTGTTCTTGCTATGGCAAAACCCCATACTTCTTTTACTCCTGCTTTCTTTAAAGTTTTGCAACATTCTTTCATGGTTGCTCCCGTGGTCCAAACATCGTCTACAAGCACAACGTGTTTTGGCATAACAATATCATTGGGCGCAAAAGCATCGCGAACATTAAGAAGTCGCTCTTCTTTTTTTAGCTTGGTTTGAGATACTGTGTTTTTTACTTTTTTGAGCAACGAAGTTGCTTTTGAAAATCTATTCGAGGTTCGCACAAATCCGGCAAGTTGTTCCGCAAAAACTCTTGCTTGATTATATCCCCTTTTACGCTCATGCCTTTTTGCCATGGGTACATAAGAAATAACGGGATCACGAGTAAGCAAGAACTCAAGAAATAGTTCAAAGCGTTTTGTGTCTTCGGTCATAACGCCAAAGGCTTTGTGTGTTACTTCTTGCGTTGCGTGCGTGACACTATTGTATTTAATGGCATTTAAGAGCTTTTTTACCACTCCTTCGTATTCCCATATATTCACAAGCCCGTCCAACACATACCTTCCACTACAGTTTTTGTGCGTTTTGCCCGTAAAACTTGACTGCCCACATACAGGACACATCAACGCTGCTTCTCCCATATATAAACTGCACTGCTCGCAAATATACCTACCTTCTGGCGCTACAAAACCATGCTCTCCAACACACATGGCCGGAAACAACATGTCCAACACTACACTTTTGATTTTCTGAAACATGTCAGTGTTCATATTCGCCAATATACCCCTGTCTGTCAAAAACTTAATTCGGACAAGGTGGGGATAACTTAACCGAATTAAGGCAGAGCCAGTTGAAGTTTAGTTCCGGCAAGGTGGGGATAA